>CADBMY010000029.1 GCA_902795905.1 uncultured Erysipelotrichaceae bacterium | reverse complement strand
AGTTCATCGCCTGCTGCAACGACGGCACAAGACCGGTCATCTTCAGGATAGAACGAACAGAATAAGCCAGACAGGGTTCTCTGATAAAGAGGACTCTTTTCTATAGCAGAACCTGATATTTCCGAAATTATGCACTTTTACATATTTTTGAATATCTGTTTTATGCATATCTGCATATTTTCGAAGTTTTTCACTTTTCTGCACAAAAAAGATGAAGTGCATAATACACTTCATCCGGTTTATTGCAGCAGAAGGGAGGTAAGCTGCAGTTCTACATGATGTGGGGTGCACCGTCTGATGTATAGGCACGGGGAGACTTCAGATTCACTCTGCTCCAGACGATAGCTTCGTGTTCCTTCAGGAAGTTATAGTTCAGATCCATGCCCCATCCCGGTTTGTCGTTAGGCTTGATGAAGCCGTCTTCCACCTTCAGCACATCTGTGACGAGATCGGCGTCAAGACCTTCTTCTCTCGGCTCGTTCTCGAGGAATGTCGTGTTGTATGTGCTCATGCAGAAGTGGACGTTGATGCAGTTGGCCAGTGTGCTCAGCGGGTTGTGCGGGGAGATCAGACGGAAGGATGGCTCAGCCATGGCGGCGATCTTTCTCATGCCTGTCATACCGCCTACCAGCAGGATATCCGGTTGCAGGATCGTTACAGCGTGGGACTGGATCAGCTCTTCAAACAGCTGAGGGGTGAAGATCTGTTCACCTGTTGCCAGTCTGACACGTGTCTTGGATGCGTATTCCACCCAGTTCTTCAGGTTGTCGGGACGGATCGCCTCTTCAACAAAGAACGGACGGTACGGTTCGATCGCATTGGTAATGTTGATGGCTTCGGCAGGTGTGTAGATCTTTGTCTGCAGGTCTGTGCCGATCTCGAAAGCATCACCAAGCTTCTCTCTGAGGCCGCTGAACATCTCTACCGCTTCGTTGATTGCTTCACCTTCGGGCAGATATCCTGCACCTCTGAGTCCTACCTTGGCAGCCTTATAACCGTACTTCTCTACCTTGGGCATCAGGTTCTCATATGTCTCCTGAGCGTTCTTTCCCATCGCATGGCAGTATACGGGCACCTTGTCTCTGACGGCACCGATCATCTTGTATACAGGCAGGTTGGCAACCTTACCGGCAATATCCCACAGGGCGAGATCAATACCGGAAGCTGCCGTACGCAGGATAGAACCGCCCTCGAAACGGGAGTAGTTCAGGATCCTCTTCTGGATACGTTCTCTGTCCAGAGGATCCATACCGATGACCCATTCGGATACGTAGTGGACCATCTCCGCTACTGCTGCATCCGCACCGACGCAGAACAGTTCACCGATACCGTGGATATCTTCATCCGTATCGATTCTGACGAAGTTGAAGTTACGGAACTGTGTAGTATGTACAGAATATGTTGTTACATTCGTGATCTTCATGATGTATTCCTTTCCGAAGTAATTGTATTATAGCTTATCTGCCGCCGATCAGTCCGCTGGTACCGTTCATACCATAGAGGACAAGGATCGAGATGTAAACAACGGCAGTATGAATGATCCATGGCATAATTGAAGCTTTCATGACTTCTTTCTGTGTGTATCCGCCGGCACCGTAGGCAATCGCGACAGACGGAGAAGACATCGGTGTTAACATCGCAGCTGTTGTCATTGCACTCAGAGCGAGAACACAGGCAACCGGATTGAAGCCCATCTGCATGGCTGTAACGATCGCCAGCGGGCAGAATACGTTATATGTAGCAGTGTTGGACATGAACTGTGTCAGAATACCGCCTACCAGCATGAACGCCAGGATAAATACCGGGAAGGAAGGATTGCCGCCAAGCATGCCGACGATAGTATTGGCTACGATCTGGGCAGCGTTGGACTTCTGCATGGCAGTTGCCAGAGGCAGAACACCGCAAAGCATGAACAGTGCATCGATATTCATCGAGTTTCTGACATCGGGAACTTTCATGATGCCAGCAAGCAGCAGTACCAGGTCAGCGATCGCAGGAATAACATACATGTCGATCGGGAAACCCTTGACCATGTTTGCGACAACGATCAGAACCATGACACAGATGAATACAGCGTAGATGATCTTTTCCTGTGCAGGTGTGATATCAGATTTCTTTTCGTTATATTCCTTGATCCTGGATGTATCGACCTTATGTACAGGATAGTGCTTCCAGCCGACAAGCACCAGATACAGATATGTCGCCAGGCATGCCGGGAAGACAACGAACACCTTGTCGAGAACACCGGCTTCGGCAGTCGAACCGTTGGCTGCCAGCATCGCATTGATCGTCACGAAGGCTGTCAGCGTATTGCCAAACGGCAGGGAGTTCTGAGCCGCATGAGCCATGATGGAACCCGGATACAGCAGATGTGAAGGCTGAACCTTGGAATCTTCGCCAAGAGCGTTCATCATCGGCAGCAGCAGGGAGATCAGAGCCAGCGGCGATACGAAGTGTACCATCAGCCAGCAGGCGCCGAAGTAGATCGCAACGATCGCTGACGGATTGCTTGCATGCTGAAGCATCCACGCTCTGAGCTTTGATACGATACTGGTCTTTGCCAGTGCACCGGAGAGGATGAACATACCTCCGATCATGATGATATTGTTGGATGAGAAGTAGGCAAAAGCTTCATTGAATTCGAGAACTTTTGTTACTTCCAGGATGATGAGACCTGTCATGGCAACAGTACCCATGGACCACTTTCCTGACATGAATCCGATAATGATCCACAGCAGTACCAGCAGTGTTACGATCGTGTTGAAATCAAACATAGCTCCTCCTGTTGCGCTTATATAGATTCTTCTTATATAACATGTATTTATATAAGTAATATCTATAGTGTTAGCGCTTTCTTTAAGACACTTTCACTATAAATAATCACTTGACGTTATACAAACAGGTATATATTATTTGATTAATCAGTATTTCTTATATATGGAGGCACCTATGGATGTACGCTCACAGACATATTTCATTACTCTGGCTGAACAGAACTCCCTTCTGAAGGCAGCCAAAGCCCTGGGTATCTCCCAGCCTGCCTTGAGTGCCTGGCTGAATAACCTGGAGACAGAACTGGATACCCAGCTTGTGATACGCTCACGTACAGGCATCATCCTGACTCCTGCCGGCCGAGTATACCTCGAAGGCTCCCGCAAGATGATCGCTGAACGTGACCGCTTTTACAGAGAAGCCAGACAGCTGACCGGTGTAAAAGAAGAAGTCGTCCGGATCGGCGGTACAGCATCCGGCGGTGTCCGGGCATTTGCGCGTCTGTACAGACATTTCAAGACGGTCATGCCTTCCGTAACTCTGCAGTTTGTCGAGTGTTACAACCGGGACATGCTGGACTATGTAAAGAAGGGAAAGATCGACTTCGGCATCGGCAGTATCGCTGATCCCGATATCCCGGAAGTAGAATGCATGATCGCCAGTACCCGTGAACATGTCCTGCTTGTCCCGGAAGGCTTCGACGGCTATTACGACCCATCCAACCTGCGCATTGACGAAGAATTCCCGAAGGCAGATCTTGACCGCTTCCGCAATGTACCGTTCATCATGCCAAGTGAACAGGTATCGTTCTACGAGGCATTGAACCGGTTATTCGAACAGGCAGACTACCGTCCGAATATCATCTTCCAGACCTCGAATACCGGGGCTCTGTATTCAATGATCAAAGCCGGCAACGGCATCGGTGTTGTCTCCCGGACCAGCTTCTCCCCGCTGGATCATGTTGCCCCGTACAGCTTCGATCCGCCGTTTCTGATCTACGGCATCACTGCATATAAAAAAGGCCGGATATTCACCAAAGCCGAACAGGAAGTCCTGAACTGCCAGAGCGAACACAGACCCGGCAGCGGAGGTACACGATGAATACGACCAATTACGAATATATGCTCGCGATCGCCGAAGAAGGCACGATCCTGGCGGCAGCCGAAAGACTGCATATCTCGCAGTCAGCACTGTCACAGGCCCTGGCTAAGGAAGAACAGGAAGCCGGCGGAAGCCTGTTTGAACGATCCCGCGGAAAGAAGATCACCGTTACACCGCT
>CADBMY010000028.1 GCA_902795905.1 uncultured Erysipelotrichaceae bacterium | reverse complement strand
TCTTCCAGTCCTTCATGGCGATCCGGTGCTTCGCCTTGTCGTAGACGATATCCATCTGTCCGATCACTTCCGTGCCGGTGCCTGCCTGAACGATCGTGATGCCGTTGACCACAGCCGGTCTTTCCAGGAATGTGTGCGAATGTCCGCCGATGATCATATCAACACCAAAGTTAGGATCGAGAAGCTTAGCCAGCTCCAGATCCTTTTCATAGCCGATATGTGTGATCAGGACGGTCATGTCCGTATCGGTCGTACGGTAGTTGTCGCAGATGATACCGATCTCATGGGCAGCTTCCTGAATATCAATAAAACTGCCGATGATCTTCTCTCCTTTCAGAGAAGAAAGTACTTCTTCGGTAAGAATACCGATGAACAGGATCTTCATACCGCCGATCTCTATATTCAGATACGGTCTGAACAGTCTGGCGTTGTTCAGCGTTACATACAGGTCGGCATTAATGATTGGAAACTGTGCGCACTTCTCCAGAAACAACAGGTGTGAAATACCGTAGTCGACCTCATGATTGCCGACAGTAGCCACATCCGGCTGCAGACCGTTCATCAGATCGATCGTACTGAGTCCGTGATAATCTTCATCAATGATCGAGCCGCGGAACATGTCACCGGCAATCACGTAGATCACATTTTCCTGTTCTCTGCGCACTTTGTTGATATATCCGCTCAGCAGCGGAAGGCCGCCGCTCTGTCTGCCCTCACGGATATGCGGAAGAAAATCTCCGTGCATATCATTAGAGTGCAGTATCGTCAGCTTTCTGATATCTGCCATGGGTCTCTCCTTTCCCGGGGCGATCCGGCATCTTTCTGCATCTTTATTATAAATTAATGAAGAATTATACTCTATAACATTTCGTTATAACTGTATCGCCAAATCATTTATGTGATAGAATACATTTCATGAATACTGAATATAAAACAAGTGAACCGCGCCGTCATCTGGAATATCCGGAACTGACGATGTATCAGATGATCGAGCGCATCGCCGGACAATATCCCAAGGCTCCGGCATATGAGTTTTACAACAAGAAGACCAGCTATGCCGCATTCCTGCAGAAGATCAACAGGGCAGCCGGTGCCTTTACTGCTCTCGGTGTAAAGCCGAATGACCGTATCACCATATGCATGCCCAATGTTCCGCAGGCTCTTGATGCTTTCTACGGTATCAGCCGTATCGGTGCTGTTGCCAACATGATCCATCCGCTTTCTGCCGAGAAGGAGATCGCATATTACCTGAATGTTTCTGAAAGCAAGTGGATCCTGACTCTTGACATGTTCTATGAGAAGGTCAAACGGGCGCTTGAGCAGACCGATCATCCCGTAAAGATCCTGACCGCCAGGATCCAGGATGAACTGCCTGCCCTCCTGAAGCTTCCGTATACGTTAAAGGCCGGAAAGCCTTTCATGAAGTATCCGCTGAAGGATGATATCCTCTGGTCTGAACAGCTGAAGAAGACCGCTAAGGACATCCCGATCGCCCTGTATGACACTAAGCATACTGCTGTTATCCTCTACAGCGGCGGTACGACCGGCATGCCCAAGGGGATCTGCCTCAGTGATCTGAACTTCAATGCCTGTGCCTTACAGGCCAAGGAATCGATCCAGGGACCTCTGGAGCCGGGACTGACGATGCTCAGCTGTATGCCGATCTTCCACGGTTTCGGGCTTGGCATCAACATTCATACGATCCTGATCCACGGCGGTGAGTGCATCCTGATGCCTTCGTTCAATATCAAGTCGTATTCCGACATGATGCGGAAGAAAAAGCCGAACTACCTGGCCGGTGTGCCGACGATCTTCGAAGCTCTGCTGCATGCGGAAGCCATCAAGGATCTCGACATGTCCTTCCTGCAGGGGATGTTCTGCGGCGGTGACAGCCTGCCTGTAGAACTGAAACGCAAGGTAGATGCCTTCCTGCGTGAGCACAATGCGACGATCCAGATCAGAGAAGGATATGGCCTGACCGAGTGTGTTACCGCTTCCTGCCTGACTCCCCGTGATACCTACAGGGAAAGATCGATCGGTCTGCCCTTCCCCGATACTGTATATGAGATCGTAAAACCGGATACCGATGAGGTACTGCCGTTTGGCGAGATCGGTGAGATCGTCCTGAAGACACCGACACTGATGCTTGGCTACCTGAATGATCCGGAAGCTACGGCCAAGACACTGCGGGTCAGAAGTGACGGCGATGTCTGGCTGTATACGGGAGATCTCGGGCACATGGATGAAGACGGGTATGTCTACTTCACCCAGCGTATGACAAGAATGATCATCTCCAACGGATATAACATCTATCCTGAGCGTCTTGAGGGTGAGATCGATACCGTTCCCGGTGTCCTGTTAAGCTGTGTCATCGGTGTCAGGGATGAGCGCAGAGGACAGCGTGTTAAAGCCTATGTCGTCTGTGAAGACGGTGTCGAAGGCAATGACGAACTGAAGAAGAAGATCATGGATCACCTGGAAAAGACGGTTGCCAAGTACGCATGGCCAAAGGAGATCGTCTTCCGCACAGACCTGCCAAGGACCCTTGTCGGCAAGGTTGCCTACCATGTCCTCGAAGAGGAAAATGAACAGAAAGACGAGGAAACCGTATGACCGCACCGAAACGCAGATGGGGTGACCGAAAGGACGGACGCAGAGTAAAAGCGCCGGGACTGCAGACAGTCATGACTGCCCTGCTTCCCAAGCGCACCGAATGCGAAGTCTATCTGCACGATACGATCGATGCGACCGAACTGCTGAAGTATCTGGCAAAGAAAAACGAAGGCAGAACCGAAAACAAGATGACGATCTTCCACTGCATCATTACTGCCCTGGCAAGAATGTGCAGAGAAAGACCGCTGATGAACAGATTTATCCAGGGCTACCGGATCTACGAGAGAAACGAGATCTCGCTGTCTTTTGTGGCTAAGCGCAGATTTGCGGACAGTGCCGAAGAAGCCCTGATGTTCCTGGTGCCGAAAGAGACCGATACGGTCGATGATATCTCCCGGACGATCATCGGTGATGTCAGGGAAGCCCGCAAGAGTGAGCACGCGACCGGCGGTGTTGATGAACTGCTGGATAAGTTTGCGGCTTTGCCAAGACCCTTGCTGGCAGGCAGTGTCAGACTGATCCGCTATCTGGATTTCTGGGGCAAGAATCCCGACTTCATTACAGCCGGTGATCCCAACTATTCAACGATCCTGGTCTCCAACCTCGGCAGTATCAAGTGCCCTTCCGTATATCATCACCTGAACAATTACGGAACCAACTCGATCATGGTCACGATCGGTACTCTGCACAAGGAGGAGATCCTGATGGAGGATGGTCATAAGGAGATCCGTGATGTTGTCGATATCGGCGCAACTCTGGATGAGAGGAT
>CADBMY010000027.1 GCA_902795905.1 uncultured Erysipelotrichaceae bacterium | reverse complement strand
GACGGCAGTATCTCTGACTTTGTGCTGTATGCGTTAGGTCTTAAGGATACGGCAGAACTGGATAAGATGATTGAAAGCTTCATGAATGAAGAGACGGTCGAGGTAAAGATCAACGAGAAGAAGTATAACTACAGTGATTTCCTCGGGATCAGTTTTAAACTTGCGAATACAGCGGATTATTACCGCTACGATGAGGAATACAGCGTGTGGGTAAACAAGACTGATGATCATGCCTATATGATGGATCTGCTGAGGAACAGCGATGATATTAAGATCGTCGGTGTTGTGCAGCGTAAACCGGATACGGATATTGCGATGTTAACATCCGGTATCGGTTATCCGTACAGTCTGATCGAACATTGTGTAACACGGTCAGGGGATACACGGATCACGCAGGAACAGCTTGCGGACAGAACAATGAATGTCTTTACCGGCAGAGATTTCTCCGATACGGAGAAACCGGATGTGAATATGAGTTCGATGTTCTCGATCAATACCGACCTGATGGCCAATGCGTTCTCTTTTGACACCAGTAAGCTGCAGATCGATCCTTCGGCTTTCTCTGATCTTTCCAACATGGATCTCTCTTCGATGCTGAGTCCGGATTCCTTCTCCATGGATATGTCATCCCTGCCGCAGATGGATATGACGGATATTCTCTCACAGCTGGATATCGACATGGACCTCAGCAATGCCGATACATTATTTGAGGAACTGCTGAACAGCTATCTGAAGTATGCCTCTAATGATCCGACAACGGACTTCTCCAAGCTTCCGGAATCTTTCCGCCAGTTTATGGAGGAAGAAGATACCCGCAAACTGCTGCAGGAAGAGATGCAGAAGATCATGGATGAATCCGGTATTTCAGAGATCACACCCGAAGAACTTGCCGGCGTGATCGAATATGTACTGCAGGGTTATCCTGCATATGCACAGGAGATGGGATATACCGATCCTGATCAGCTGACAGCCAATATCATCGAGTATCTCGGTACGGATGAAGGCAGTCAGAGACTGCAGGAAGGTGTCGCCATGTTTGCGGCAAGTCACCAGGATATCGAGATCAAAGATGAGGATGTGGAAGCACTGCTGAATACCGTTGCCCAGGCTTACGAAGACTATGCAAAGGAGAATGATCTGCCCGATCCCGAGAAGCTCTCTTCGTCCTTTGAGGATTATCTGGAGAGTAAAGAGGGACAGAAACAGATCACCAAGACGGTGAATTCGATCATCAATACCGAAGCTCTGCAGAAACAGCTGACGAAGATCATTTCCGAGAACAGTTCGTCCTACGGGGATGCCCTCGGTAAGATGATCTCCGATGTCATGATGCAGGTCATGGGCACGGTGACCGAACAGATCTCGTCATCCATGCAGAAAGCGATGTCACAGATGGCATACAATATTCCGAATGCGATCTCCTTTGATACTTCGGTATTCGCCAGAGCGTTTACGATGACAATGACCGAGGAAGACATGCAGGATCTGATGATGTCCCTGATGAGTACGGCACAGGAGACCTATGACGGCAATCTGCGCAAACTTGGTTATGCGGATCTGAACAAGCCTTCAATGATCTCGATCTACCCGAAGGACTTTGAGGCCAAGGCAGAGATCACACGTATCCTGGATGAATACAACAAGAAGATGGAATTTGTCGATAAGGACAAGGTGATCACCTATACCGATATCGTCGGTACCCTGATGTCCTCGGTAACGAGTATCGTCGATACGATATCCTACGTACTGATTGCGTTTGTGGCGATCTCTCTGGTCGTTTCTTCGATCATGATCGGTGTTATCACGTATATCAGTGTTCTCGAACGGAAGAAGGAGATCGGTATCCTGAGAGCGATCGGTGCTTCCAAGCGGAATATCTCCGAGGTATTCAATGCCGAGACATTTATCATCGGTCTGCTTGCGGGTCTGCTGGGTGTCGGTATATCCAGACTCCTGCTGATCCCGGGCAACTATCTGATCCATACGATCTCGGATAATTACTCCGTCAATGCCTATCTGCCGATAGAGGCAGGAGTGATCCTGATCGCCCTGAGTGTTGTACTGACACTGATCGGCGGCATCATTCCTTCCCGTAAGGCGGCCAAGAGCGATCCCGTGACGGCTCTGCGGACGGAGTAGTGCCACACGAAGACTTTGTCGTGTATAATTGAGACATGACGAAGTGCTGTAAAAAAATCATTGCGGTCCTGCTGGGCTTTGTGCTGTGTTTCACCGGTTTCCGTATACCGGTTTCGGCAGCCTCCGGAGGATCGCTTTTCATATCGAAGGGAAGAGAGACCAGGATCAACGAAGACTGGTCCTTTTACCTTGGGGATGTACAGGCGGAAGATCCTGCATACGATGACAGTTCCTGGCAGAGAGTGAACCTGCCCCATGACTGGTCTGTTACGCAGAACTTCACGACGGCGGCAGAGGCGGAAAGCGGCTATCTTCCCGGCGGTACGGGCTGGTATCGGAAGACACTGATCTTCCCCGAAAGGACAGCCGGAAAACGCATCCTGCTGTCTTTTGACGGTGTATACATGAACAGTACGGTATATGTAAACGGTACGAAGATGGGTGAACATCCCAACGGCTATACACCGTTTATGTATGATATCAGTCAGGAAGTCATATATGACGGCAGTACGCCGAATGTGATCGCTGTCAAAGTGGAACACAGAACACCGGACAGCCGGTGGTACAGCGGCAGCGGTATCTACCGTGATGTCAGTCTGATCATTACCGGTGATACAGCTGTAAAGGAAAACAGTATCATCGTACGGACACCGGGTCTTGAGGAAGCACAGGACAGCGCAGAGACAGAGATCTCGTTTAACATCGTCAATACCGGTAAGACAAACCGGAATCTTGCGGTGAGCTGCCGTATCCTTGATGAGGAAGGCAATACCGTCGGATATACCGAAGAGAATATGAAAGTATCTGCCGGGGCAGATGTGACTGCCGCGGGAACGATCACCGTGAAGCAGCCGGCACTGTGGTCGCCGGATACACCGGCACTGTATACACTGCGGACGGAACTGAAAGAAGACGGCAGAGTCATCGACACTGTACTGACACAGTTCGGGTACCGGTATTTTCACTTTGATGCGGACAGCGGTTTTACCCTGAACGGAGTGCCGATGAAGCTGCAGGGTGTATGTCTGCACCATGACCAGGGTGCTCTCGGTGCTGCCTCCTATACAGCCGCGATCGACCGTCAGCTGAGGATCCTCAAGGATATGGGAGTCAATGCCATCCGTACGGCACATAATACAGCAGACCGGGATCTGATCCGTTTATGCAGTGAATACGGCTTCCTCGTGATCGAAGAATCCTTTGATACATGGACTAATGCGAAGAACTTCAACATGGAGGATACCTCCCGCTTCTTTGCGCAGACGGTCGGCAACAGCAGACTTCTGGGCTCCTCGCCGGAGATGACATGGGCAGAATATGATCTGAAAGTCATGATACAGCGTGACCGCAATGAACCGTCTGTGATCATGTGGGGTGTGGGCAATGAGATCCTCGGCAACATCGGTGGTGATATCTCGCAGTATCCGCTGTACGCACAGCAATTGACGCAGTGGGCCAATGAGACCGACGGCACAAGACCGGTGACGATCGGCGACAATAAGACCGAGTTCGATGATATGACACAGCTGCAGATGAACGAGGCACTGCTGAACGGCGGCGGTGTGATCGGCCTGAACTATGTTCACGGTGATAAGTATGATGAGATCCACGCAGCACATCCGGGCTGGCCTCTCTATGCTTCGGAGACTGTCTCCGGTTTCTATTCACGTGACTTCTACCGTACATACGGAACTGACGGATATACATATCAGGTCAGTGGTTTTGATACATCCTACGCAGAGTGGGGAAGCAGCGGCGAAGCTGCCTGGACGGAAGTGCTGACAAGACCGTATCTGGCCGGAGAATTCATCTGGACAGGCTTTGACTATATCGGTGAACCGGAACCCTGGAACAACCTTACCCAGGGTGCGGTGACCTCGCTGGGACCGGCTCCGCATACTTCATATTTCGGGGCTGTGGACAGTGCCGGACTGCCGAAGGATATCTACTACTTCTACCGCAGCCAGTGGCAGAAGAACAGCACGACCCTGCATATCCTGCCGAGCTGGAACAGCGATGAGATCATCATTGACGGTGAAGGATATACGGATGTTGTCGTCTATACCAATGCACCGCAGGCAGAACTGTTCCTGAACGGTGAATCACTGGGCCGGAAGGAATACACGCAGAATACAACAGAAGACGGTTTTACGTATCAGACCTGTGACGGAAGGATGTACATGAGCTGGCGGGTGCCGTACAGTCCCGGCAAACTGGAAGCCTATGCCTACGACACAAACGGTGAGATGATCCCGGCAACCTTCGGCAGATATGAGGTATGTACCTCCGGGTATGGTACCACTGCGGAAGTGATACCGGATATCCCGATGTTAACGGCAGATGGTGAAGATCTCAGTTATGTTACGGTTACCCTGAAGGACAGTGAAGGCAATCCCGATACCCGCAATGACCGCAGGATCTATGCCGAGCTCAGAGGTGAAGGGAAGATCATCGGCATCAACAGCGGCGATCAGCGGGATACGCAGAAGTTTACGGCTGCGGATGATACCCACGCAGACAGGAATACGTACCACGGTAAGCTGACGGTAATCGTACAGAGTACGAAGAAAGCCGGAGATATCCTGCTGACGGTCAGCGGGGAAGGCATTGAACCGGAGACGGTACAGCTGCTGTCCGTAGATATACATACATACTTTGAGGGTCTTCTGTTAAACAGAGAACCGGATATACAGGCAGTATTTAACGAGATGAAACTGCCGGGTGGTGAACAATGAAGACATTGATCATACTTTATGACGGGGTCCAGATGAATAACGTGATCTCGGCGGCGCATGTACAGCCGGATATTGTTGTCGTGGTATATCCGAAAGGAACCAGAGGCAAGCTTAAGAACAAGGAACTCTCGTCACTTCTGAACAAGGAACTGATCTATGTGCCGATCGACATGAATACTCCTGTGACATCGCTGCGGGAGGCCCTGGAACCCTATAAAGGCGCATATGTTGACAGTAACGGCGGACATGACTATGCGGCGATCATCCTCGGTTCGCTGATGGATGAATATGACTTTACGGTCGTCTCCCCGAATCTGAACAGACATGTGATATCGTTCTACAACCACGGCAGAGAACGCATAGAGAACCTGACGGCACCGCTGATCACGGTACCGGGTTTTGTGGCAATGAGCGAAGGTAAGGTCATGAGCAGTGTCAAGCCGGTAAAGCGTTCGATGACAGACTGGGCAGCTGTCGATTTCTGCAACGATCTCAGACACAGAGATCCCGATAAATGGCAGTCCATGGCCAAGTTCATTCAGAATAATCTGAACAGTGCCGAAGCCAAGAATACGATGCTGCTTCGGGAAGAACAGTACAAGGCACACAAGGAATTCTTTGATGAACTGATCGATCATGAGATGCTGGAATATGACGGCAGCGGGAAGCGGAATGTCAAACTGCAGTTTACTTCCGATCTGATGCGGGAACTGTTTGCGATAGAAGGCAAGGGACTCGAAGAAGAGGTCTGGAAACAGCTTTATGCCTCGGAACTGTTTACGGATGTACGTGAACAGGTGCGTATCGACTGGAACGGTGATGGTTATGTGGCAGGTACCGACCCGACCAGTGAACTGGATGTTCTGGCAACCAGAGAATGGTATATGGCATGTATCTCATGCAAGACTGGTAAACTGAAGGAAGAACATCTTTATGAGGTCTTCTCCAATGCCCACAAGTTCGGACAGGGAAGACCAATTCCCGTACTGTGCCATGACAGTAAGGATGCGACGGCGATCATGGCCAACAAAGCGGAAGAACTGGGAATCATCCTGATCGGTCAGAAGGTGATCCTCAGCGGAAAGACCGCAGAATACATCGACGACAGGATCAGAAAACTGTAGAGGAACAAACATGGATATTGCATATTTACTGTGGCTTCAGCAGCTGCGGGAAGCTCTGGGACCGGTCTTTGAACAGATCATGGTCATCATATCGGCAGTGGCTGCCAATGCGGGAGCTGTGGCTGTTCCGCTTTGGATCTACTGGTGCCGCAACCGCAAAGTCGGAACCGAAATCATTTTTATTTACGTCTCAGGACAGCTGCTGAACCAGCTGCTGAAAAATATATTCTGTGTCTACCGTCCCTGGATCCGTGACAGCCGTATTCATCCGTCCGAAGCAGCCCTGCCCGGTGCGACAGGGTACTCGTTTCCCAGCGGGCATACGGTCAGTGCCGGAACACTGGCAGGATCGATCGGCTATACATACGGCGATCGTTTCAAAGGACTGCGTTTTCTCTGTTATTTCTGGGTGATCCTGGTGGCATTCTCCCGGAATGTACTGGGATGTCATACACCGCAGGATGTGATCGTTGCCATCATCGAGGCGGTATTTGTCATCTGGCTCGGTACGAAGCTTCTGAGTGTTTCCGAGAACTATCCCGGCCGCAGGCTTCATGCCGTGGCTGCCGGTTTCATTCTGACGGCTGTATATCTGGCATTTATTACACTGAAACAGTATCCGATGGATTATATCGGCGGTGAGCTGATCGTTGATCCAAAAGAGATGATGCTTGACTGCTGGAAGGCGGCCGGAGCGTTCTGCAGTTTTCTTCTGAGTGTTTACCTGGAGAGGAAATATGTACGTTTTGAGACCGAAGGACTGACGGAAAAGCAGCGGGTCATCCGTCTTCTTGTCGGTGTCGTTATCGCTGCCATAGGCTATGTGGGTCTTGGCCGGATCGTAAGAATGTTCCTGGATCCGCTGTGGGCCTCCTTCCTGCGCTTGTTTATATTGCTGTTCTTTACGATCTTCCTGGCTCCGGCGGTATTTAAGGCCATGGAGAAAAAAGATGTACAGCGCCTGTGAATATGACTCTCCGACCGGAAAACTCATGCTTGTTGCCGAAGATGATCATCTGACGCAGATCGTCCTGCCCGGGGATACACCTGTAATCTGTGCCTCCGGTGAAAGTCAGGTGCTTACGGATACCTGCCGGTGGCTGGATGCGTACTTTGACGGTAAACAGCCGGATCCTGCCCGGATACCGTTACGGATGTACGGGACAGCGTTTCAGCAGGAAGTGTGGAAGATCCTGCAGAAGATACCGTATGGAATGACAAGGACATACGGAGAGATCGCGGAAGAGATATCACCGGGAATGTCGGCACAGGCTGTCGGGAATGCGGTAGGCAGAAATCCGCTGCCGATCATCGTGCCCTGTCACCGTGTACTCGGGAAAGACGGCCGGCTGACCGGATACCGCGGAGGTCTTGAGATGAAGAAGTATCTCTTGAAGACGGAGGGGATCACATGCTGGAAGTAACACTGCTGGGATGCGGAGGAACGATGCCTTTACCGGGAAGGTGGCTGACATCGCTCTTTCTGCGTTATCAGGGAAGAAATATCCTGATCGATGCCGGTGAAGGGACCCAGATCGCACTTAAACAGGCAGGACTGTCATCCCACCGTACGGATGTGATCCTGTTAACACACTTTCATGGCGATCATGTGATGGGGCTGCCGGGGTTTCTGACTTCGATGACAGTCTCAGGCAGAAAAGATCCGGTCCTGATCGTCGGTCCCAAAGGACTGCTGGAACTGATCCCGAAGATCTGTGCCGTAGCCAGTATCTCCTATGATGTTCTGGGACATGAACTGGAAGGAGAGGAAGAAGAGTTCGCAATGCCCGGGTATCCGGAAGTGCTGATCCATGCCTTCAAAGTAGATCACAGTATCGAGACCTGGGGATATTCCGTCAATATCAAAAGACCGGGACGCTTCGATGCCGGAAAGGCCAAAGAAGCAGGTATCCCGGTTACGTACTGGAAAGTACTGCAGAAGGGGGAAACGGTCACTGACGGTGATCGTACATATACCCCGGATATGGTCATGGGTGAAGAGAGAAAAGGGCTGAAGCTGACATACAGCACCGACACAAGACCCTGTGAGAGTCTGCGGGAGAATGCACGGGGCAGTGATCTGCTGGTCTGTGAGGGCATGTACGGCGAAGATGAGAAGCTTTCGGCAGCGCTGGAAAACAAGCACATGACATTTGCCGAGGCTGCACAGATCGCCGGGGATGCACAGGTGAAGGAACTCTGGCTGACCCACTACAGTCCGGCTGAACAGAATGCCGAGATCCATGCCGAAAGAGTCAGAGAGATCTTTGCGAATACACAGGCAGGGTATGACGGTAAGCATACCGTACTGACGTATGAATAACAGGTGTAAACCTGTTTTTCATAAAAAAATGGAGATCACTCTCCGGAAATAAAAAATGGTGCGCCAGACAAGACTTGAACTTGCACGGATCTCTCCATACGCCCCTCAAGCGTACGT
>CADBMY010000026.1 GCA_902795905.1 uncultured Erysipelotrichaceae bacterium | reverse complement strand
TTGCAAGACTCATCACAAACGACTGTACAGTCTGATCAAGAGTTGTGACAGCCTTTGCGTTTTTCAGGATATTCAGTAACTTTCCGATGATCCACTTACCCACAATATACGCAGCCAGGGCAATAAGGATCTTGACGACAGCATCAACGATAATACTTGAAAGAGCAGCTAATGTAATCATATTATTACCTCCATGATCTTTTCTTTAACTGCGCCAGGATCGGCATCTTCAGCGATGCCGGTATGATCCTGAGTATATTATTTATTATACCAGCGATGATCACCGGACGTGAACTGTTTCTGCGCTTGTAAAGATAGGATGCGGCTTCCCCGGCACTCATATACAGAGGCGGCAGTTTCCCCTTTGATTTATCGTAGAAAGCTGTATCGACAGGACCGGGACAGTAGGCAATGACCCTGACACCGAAAGGTCTGGCTTCATAATTGACAGCCTGCGAATAGCTGACGACAAAAGACTTGGACGCGTAGTACGAGGCAATATACGGTCCCGGCTGAAAGGCACCGGTAGAAGCGATATTGATCACGGTCCCGCTTCTTCTTTCGATCATCTCCGGCAGATACATGTGGCAGAGATCCACAACAGCCTCATCATTCAGCCTGATCAGACGCATGTCATTCTCCGGCTCCGTTTCCCAGCTGACTCCCGCAAAACCGATCCCGGCATTGTTGATCAGCGTATCCACGGTGATTCCGGCACTCTTTACCTCTTCATACAGTTTCCGGCGTTCTTCCGGCACCGTGAGATCGGCACTGACCGCAAAGATCTTCGTTCCGTATGTCTTTTCCAGCTCTTCTCTGACCAACGACAAACGGATGGGATCCCTCGCTGTCATGACAACGTGATGCCCATCCCTGAGATATTCTCTTGTCAGAGCCAGCCCGATACCTTCGGAACTGCCTGTGATCAGTACGCTCATATTACTATGATCGTACCATTACTGTGCTTTTTTGTCTTCGGTTTCCGGTTCCAGTTCAGCCAGCTGCTGTTTTAACAGCTCGATCACCTTGCGGTTGGAACGCAGCAGGTCGATCACATCCTTGATATGATCCATGGACTTGCCCTCTTCGATATTCTCAAAGTATGCCTGTCCGATACGTTCATACGCCTTGGATACCTGACGCTGATGCTGACCGATCTGCGAACGCAGTTCGATCTTTCTGCGTTCCTTCTGGAACACCTCGGTAAACTCTCTTGTATTATCTGTGATCGTTCTCGCTGTTTTATCGACCTGATCGTTGATCAGCTTTCTGATCTCCTCTACATACTTGTTAAACTCTGACATGACTTTACTCCTTCCTGTATTTTCTGATCACTTCCATGATCATCTGTTTGATCTCATTCAGATCACTTTCACTGCTGTTGATAATATCGGCAATCCCGCTGATGATCATATCCGCATAGTACTTTGGGTAGCGGATATCCAGACGGCTTTTTTCATTGCCCTCCCGGAAAAGATCTTCAAGCAGTGCCGACGCGGTTGCCTTGGCCTCATCGATCGTTCTGGCGGTAAGGATCGTCAGATCGATATCTTCGTTTTCTCCGTGCAGTTCACCCCACATGTTGCGGAAGGAGACGATCACATCCTCGATAAACCGTTCAAGCCTCTCTTCGTAGTCATCATTCTGCAGCGCTCTTTCCAGCGACCTGCGGAAGGAACTGTTGTATTTGTCGGAGATTGCATCGATTACATCATCCTTGGACTTAAAGTAGTAGTAGAAAAGGCCCTTGGCAACGTCCATTTCCTTCACGATAGCGTTAATCGTTGTATCTACGATACCGTTTTCCTTGAATAACCTTTCGGCAGCGTCAACGAATTCTTCCCGTCTCTCTGCCGTGTCCTTATTCTCACGCATGCTTCACCTCCGTCTTTACTATACACACTGACTGACCGTCGGTCAAGTGCTCTGTGCTATAATACTGATATGAAACTGATCTGCCCTGTCTGCCGCCTGCCGCTGATCCGTGACGGAAGATCCGCACACTGTGCCAACCGCCACAATTTTGATTATGCTTCCAGCGGCTATCTGAACCTGTACCCGAAGAACCGCAAAGTTCACGGTGACAGTCCTGAAAGCGTCAAGGCCCGCACAGCCTTTCTGAATACCGGCACCTATGCCTTTCTGCAGCAGGAGCTTGGCAATGTTACACGCAGGCTGGATCCGGATGTTCTTGCGGATCTTGGCTGCGGTGAAGGCTACTATACCAAAGCCCTGGCAGGACGTGAGAAATACGGCTTTGATCTTGCTAAAGATGCCCTGATCACGGCATCCAGACACGATCATGATACCCAGTATGTGCTGTCTTCGATCTTTCAGCTGCCGCTGCCGGACGCCTGTGTGGATACTGCTGTTACCTGCTTTGCCCCGACGGCTGCTGAAGAACTGATGCGTATACTGAAACCCGGCGGACACTTTCTGTGTGTTACACCGGGGCCTGATCATCTGTTTGAACTGAAGGAGATCCTCTACGATACACCGTACAGGAATACGGTCAGCGACCTGAATGTACCGTTTGTCTTACAGGAACAATACATGATCAGACAGAGATCCCTGCTGGACCGTGACACCCTGCTTCTGCTGTTCTGCATGACACCGTATGCCCACCATACCCCCTCTGCCGGCATGAAGCGTCTGGAGGAGACAGAACAGCTGGAATTAACATCTGAATTTGTCATACGGCTGTATGAAAAAACCCGCTGAGCGGGTTATTTTTCTGTTTCACCGGTATACGGTCTGTCCAGACAGATCGACATGATCAGATCTTTTTTCCAGTCCGGTATACGGCGGTAAGCCAGAATCAGTTCTTTTTCATTTTTGCGCAACGCCAATGATTCGTTCTCTGCGGACTCTTCAATACCTTCTAAAAGGTAATTACTGTCGACCTGGAATGCTTCGGTATAACACAGCAGTACTTCCGGTCCGGGGATGATTGCCCCATTCTCGTATCCGGAGACCGTCTGGGCACTGACACCGAGAATATCACCCATTTTTGACTGTGTATATCCTGCGCTCTTCCTCAGTTTCTTCAGTCTTGCGCGAATCGCTTCCAATTCATCATCTTTGTTGAAACGTACCTTCTTATTAATAGCGATTCCTCCCTTCAATTAGGTATTTTCCCTTGGTTTTTATTTTAAGCAATTTCAATACTGCAGAAAAGGCATGTACATTTATACAATAATATTTTTTCGTTATATTACAGCATTACTTAAATTGCCTACAGTACTTGCACAACCGGCCTGTTTGGGTGTATATTTTAGCAGTCGAAGCATATGAGTGCTAAAGGAGGATATATGGCAAAAAAACAGTTTAAAGCTGAATCCAGACGTCTGCTTGAGCTCATGATCAATTCCATTTATACGAATTCAGAGATCTTCCTGAGGGAACTGATCTCCAACGCCAGTGATGCTCTGGACAAGAGATATTACCTCTCCATGACCGGAGAGATCGCCAAAGTAAACAAGAAAGACCTGACCATCCGCATCGAACGTGATCCCGTAAACCGCACCCTGACGATCACCGATACCGGTATCGGCATGACGGCTGAAGAACTCGAAAAGAATCTCGGCACAATCGCCCGCAGCGGATCGCTGGAGTTCCGTGAGCAGCTGGAGAAAGCACCGAAGAATATCGATATCATCGGTCAGTTCGGTGTCGGCTTCTACTCCGGATTCATCGTTGCCAAGAAGATCACCGTGGAGTCCCTGTCAGCCCGCGAAAGCCAGGCAAACGTATGGACCAGTGACGGTTCCGACGGATACCGCATCGAACCCTGTGACAGAAGCGAAGTCGGCACAAAGATCATCCTGCAGCTGAAAGATGATACACCTGAACAGAAATACAGCCGTTTCCTGGAGGAAGGAACGATCCGCGAACTGGTAAAGAAGTATTCCGATTACGTCCGTTATCCGATCATGATGGATGTCGAAAAGAGTATTCCCGATCCCACCGATGATACCAAGCGTATCATGACCACAGAGACCGAAACTCTGAATTCCATGGTGCCGCTGTGGAAGAAGAGCCGCAGTAAGATCTCAAAGGAAGAATACAATGAATTCTACAAGGGTAAGTTCAATGACTGGAATGATCCCCTGAAAGTCATCCATACGACTGTAGAAGGCAATGTCAGCTACACTGCCCTGCTGTTTATTCCTTCCGAGGCTCCGTATAACTTCTTCCAGCCTGACCAGGAATACGGTCTGCAGTTATACTCCAAGGGTGTCTTCATCATGGATAATGCCAAAGATCTGTTACCGGAGAAGTACCGGTTCATCCGCGGTCTTGTCGACAGTGATGACCTGAGTCTGAATATCTCCCGTGAGATCCTGCAGCAGGATCACCAGGTCAAAGCGCTTGCGGCATCTCTGGAAAAGAAGATCAAAAAAGCTCTGGAAGACATGTTAAAGGACGAAAGAGAAGACTACGAGAAATTCTACGAAGCCTTCAATTCCACGCTGAAATACGATATCTACCGTTCTTACGGAATGAGTGCCGATGACCTGAAGGATCTTCTGCTCTACCGTTCAAACCGTGACGGCAAATATACAACGCTGAAGGAATACAGAGAACGCATGCCGGAAGATCAGAAAGAGATCTACTATGCCAGCGGAGAATCCGTCAGTGAGATCGAGCGTATGCCGGTCATGGCAAAACTGAAGGAAAAGAACTACGAAGTACTCTGCTTTACCGACAGGATCGATGAATTCGTCATTACGATGATTCCCCAGTATGACGGCATGCCCTTCCGTTCCGTAACCAAAGGTGATCTTGGTCTCGACACAGAAGAAGAAAAGAAAAAGAAGACCGAGACAGCCGAAGCCAACAAGGATATGCTTACAGCCATGAAGGAAGCTCTCGGGGATAAGGTCAAGGAAGTACGTCTCTCCTCCCGTCTGCAGGATGATGCCGTATGTCTTGTATCCGAGGGCGGTCTCTCTCTGGAAATGGAGAAGGTCCTCTCACAGGATCCGCTCAACAGAGGCATGATGAAGGCAGTCAGGATCCTGGAAGTCAACCCGGATCACCCGCTGTTTACAAGACTGCAGGCAGTCTTTGCCGAGGATAAGGATAAATTCAATGAATATGCGGATATCCTCTATGATCAGGCTTGTCTGATCGAAGGCCTGCCGATCGACGATCCTCTTGCCTATACAAAAAAGATCACCGAACTGATGATCAAGGCATAACAGAGAAAATGAAGGATGATTCATCCTTCATTTTTTTGTGCGTATATGACTGCCGCAAAGATCAGCAGACAGCCCAGCAGTTCCCGCCAGGAGAGAAACTGATGCAGAAGCAGAGCCCCTGCCAGCACCGAGAAGACCGACTCAAGACTCAGCAGCATCGTCGCTACAGCCGGTTCCACGCCCTTCTGACCGATGATCTGCAGCGTGTAGGCAACACCGCCGGAAAGTACACCGGCATACAGCAGCGGCCAGATCCCGTCCAGAACACTCTGCGGATGAAAGCCTTCCTGCACAAGCATGGGTATAAGACCAAGGATAAAGGATGTCAGAAACTGGACAAACGACAGCGAGGGACCGTCGGCCAGCGGTGAATAGTGGTCGATGATCATGATATGGACCGCAAAAAGCACCGCCGAGATCAGCACCAGCAGATCCCCCTTCTGCAGCTGCAGAGAACCATGTAAGCAAAGCAGTGAGAAACCGACAACAGCCAGCAGAACAGCTGCCGGGATATGTTTCGCAAGTCTCTTGCCGCGCAGGATGCTCAGAAACGGTACGATCACAACGTATAAGGCTGTAATAAAGCCGGCTTTGCCTACCGATGTATAGGCAATACCGATCTGCTGAAAGATACTGGCAGAGTATAATGCAAGCCCGCAGAGCACGCCGCCGATGATCAGATCACGGCGCCGGTATACAGTCTTCACCGGTTCCAGTTTGTGCAGAACAGGTGATATGCAGAACAGGGTTGCAGCACTGATGATACTGCGCAGACAGACAAACGAAAAAGGTCCGATATATGCCATACCGGTCTGCTGGGCCACGAAGGCCATACCCCAGATCAAAGCTGCTGTAACAAGCAGAAACTCATGGCGCCGCTTCACTGTACTTCTCCTGTATAGGGACGGTCAAAGGTAACCGTCACACTGTTTGTACCGGTCTCCTGCCGGATGATCTTTGTGACAGCTTCTTTGATCTCTGCATCCGCGGAAGTACCGAAAGGCACCAGTACATCCAGTTCCCAGCTGCCGTCGGGATGTCTCTGCAGATCGTGGATATCCGCCTGCGGCAGTACGCTCCTGACGGCTGTCAGGATCTTCTCACGCATCAGATCATCCTGCTGTTCCTTGGGATCCATATGCAGTGTCAGCTCTATACCCGTTCTTTCCCGAACGCGTTTCTCCGCCCTGTCGATCACTTCGTGGGCATCACGGAAGCTCATCTGTGCATCCAGTTCGCAATGGGCAGAACCCATCCGGTTCCGGTTGCCGTAATCATGGATGATCAGATCATGTATACCGAGGATCCGGGGATCCTCCCCGATCAGATCCAGGATCTCTTTGGTCTTATCCGCATCCAGCGGTCTGCCCAGAAGTCCGGCAATGATCTGTGAAGCGATCGTACAGCCAGAGATAAAGATGAATACGGCGATGACCGTACCGAAGATACCATCCAGCGGCAGTGACGTAAAACGCATAAGCAGCAGTGATATCAGGGCTGCCGAAGTTGTCAGGGCATCGTTGCGGGAGTCCTGCGCAGTTGTCTTCAGCAGCATACTCTCATCCTCTGCCGCAAGCCTGGTATTGAAGATATACATACCGATCTTGACGATGATGCTGAAGATCAGTCCGATCAGTACCGGTGCCGATACGCTGACCGGGGCTGGAGATATGATCCTGTGTACACTTTCCCTGAGCAATTCATATGCCAGCAGAAAGATAATACCCTCTGTTACAAGACTGACCAGGTATTCTACCCGGCCATGCCCGAAGGGATGTTCACGGTCAGCCGGACGGGATGAGATCCGGTAACCAAACAGAGAGATGATATTGCTCAGACAGTCGGAAAGATTATTGAAGGCATCGGACAGGACCGCCACCGATCCCGAAAGATATGCAAGCACGGTCTTGATCAGAAACAGTGCAATATTGCATATGATACCGACGGTGTTGCTGAGAACACCCGGCTGTATTTTCCTATCCTTCATTTCCGCATTCATATGATGATTCTACCGCAAATCTCTGCTGAGGGCTATCGGTTTTGTCCGTCTGTACCGGCCCAGGACCTTGCAGGTATAGACTTTCATCAGCGGCAGAAAGATAAGCAGGATCATCATACATGCCTCAAAACGTCCTCCTTTTCCGTACAGGAAGAAGTCCATGATACTGTCGGGGATCACCAGCGCACATGTCAGCATGCCAAGCATGACGTACATCATCAGCGGCACAAAGCCGTCATATGCCTTGAATGAGCTCTCGGCGAAGATCTCCGCCGCAATGATATTCGTCATGCCGAGAAACGGCAGTACCGGCAGAATACCCTCGGGATCAAGAGCCCTGTACAGTGCTGCCGCAGCAGCCGTCTCTGCCAGCACCGCTCCCATATGTCTTTTCAGACAATTCAGGGAATGTGCCTTCAGAGCCGTACAGGCTGCCGCAAAGCCAAGCACTGCTGCGATCTCCGCATATCCCGCATATGCATACGCATAGGCAGACAGGATCAGTCCCCAGGTCAGGATGAGTTTTTCTTTCTGTGTCATATGAACACCTCCTTCAGGCAGATATATCCTATGACACATACAGATAACAGGTGTACAATATATTGTACAGGAGACAATATGCAGGTAAATCTCAGAAATCATCTGATCTACGATACGCTTTTTCATCTTACCGATGAGGAACACACGATATCCATGGCCGAACTGATCTCCGTACTGGAAGAACACGGATTCCGTGCCGACCGCCGTACGGTATACACCTGGATCAATGACTTCAACCGTGAACAGGAGCGTATCATCTATGTACCCGCAAAGCGCGGATACTACCTTAAACATGCCTTTTCGGCAGCGGAAGCGGGGATCCTGACCGACCTGATCGCCGATTCTCCTTCCCTGTCGGAAAAAGTCACTGCCGAGCTGACGGATCGTATCCTGAGCCTGCTCAGCGATCACCGCCGGGAAGTACTGGGCAGAAAGCGGGCAGAAAGCGAAAAGACCGATAATGACATGGTTCCGGAGAATATCGGCACCCTGCTCAAAGCAATCGAAAACGGTGATACAGTATCCTTCCGCTACTATGACATCTCACTGACAAAGACCCGCACATACCGTCATAACAGCCGTCTGTACAAGGTCGTTCCCTATGCCCTGATCTTCCGTCAGGGACGCTACTACTGCGTCTGCTGCAGCCCGCAGCGCCGTGATTTTGCGGCCTACCGTGTCGACAAGATCGATCATGCCGAGATCATTGATGAACCGTATGAACGGATACCGTTTGACCTGTCCGCATGGCTGCGCACCTCCTTCAGCATGTACAAGGGAGATGCCCGTACGATCACCGTACGTTTTGACAGAGACATGGCCTCTCAGGTATATGACCGCTTCGGCAGTAATATCATGATCAGAGCCGTAGACGAAAAGACCTTTACCGCTTCACTGCGCACAGGTATCTCCCCGACGCTGATCTCCTGGCTGATCCAGTTTCATGACCGTGCCAGAGTCCTGCAGCCGGCAGAACTGATCGACGAGATACTCACAGTTGCCAGAACTTTGATCAATACATACAAGGAGGATTTAACTATAAGGAAGTCAAATGATTTTGACTAAAATCTGAGATTTTTTCTAAATCCAGCAGATCTCAGAAAATGATCTTTGAAATCGTGAATAGAGTACAGTTAAAACAACTACATTTGTAGCTTTGACTATGTAGATGATGATGGT
>CADBMY010000025.1 GCA_902795905.1 uncultured Erysipelotrichaceae bacterium | reverse complement strand
GCCCCTGCCAGCTGCGCGATCAGGATCTGTCCGGCGGTCGCAAACGATGTTGCTACAGGCGTCAGAAAGTCCGACATCTCACCGCCGACCGATACACCTACGGTACCGACATTGCCGACAAAACGGCCGATCACCATCAGATCAACCATCGAATATAACTGCTGAACAAGATTTGTCAGAATGATCGGGAAGACAAAAACCATCAGGCTCTGGAATACCGGGCCCTGTGTCAGATCTCTTCCTACGCGCTTACCTGCTGCACCTGCTGACATAAGCAACTCTCCCTCTCACTGTTGATACATAAAACTGTTTCGTTCAGCAACAATTATAACGCATTCCTGGATGTTTGCAATACATCAAATTCTGATGATTTACCGAAAATACAGGATCAGCAGCATCTGTATGATAAACATTACAGGAATACCGAAGCGGAACTTCAGTTTCTGATTCTTGTGATGCAGCAGAAATACACCGATCAGGCCGCCGAGACTTCCGCCCACCGCGCACAGCAGAAGCAGTGTACGTTCCTTGATGCGCCATTCATCGCGTATAGCCCGCATCTTATCTGTCCCGAAGACGATGAAAGACACCAGATTAATGACGATCAGGTATGTTTCAACAGCTGTGTAGATCCACGTATTCATCTTTACTTCTTCTTTTTCTCTGCGTTTCTCTTATCGTTGATGATCTTCACATGTTCATCGGTGATCAGGGTCACCCCGTTCTCCTTAGCCCATGTCACACATCCGTTTAATACGGTTTTCAGGAAAGGTCTCGGCACTTTCACAAAGTTCATCAATGCCTCATCGGTAAACTTCACGGTATCATCCACCCTGTCTGCCGCATAGCGGATCGACGCAATATCTACTTCTTTGGGGGCCGGGATCGGTTCTGCCACCGGCTTCTTCCAACGCGGAAAAGGCACATACCAGAAGTTGGCAGAATCCCGATAACCGTAATCTACCGGTACCGGCGGAAAGTCCTTCTTCGTGACGCCGTTAACGATCGCATTCCAGTATCTCTCCTTCATCAGGATCTTATCAATATACAGGATAAAGTGTGCCCCGTACTTTGAAGTCAGACCGTTGAAGTCATTATAGGGACCGGCATATCCGTCATCGATATCCTCCGGTTTAAACCTCTCGGCATGTTCCAGGTGTCTTGCCCATGTACACTCAAAGACCTGAAAGGCATCACTGAGCACTTCCGGTCTTTCGGGATCATCAGGATCTGCCTGTCCCTTCTCTGTCTTCCATTTGAAGTCCTTCATCTTTTCATCCGAAGGTCCCGGATAGCCAAGCCGTACAGCCTCTTTGAATACCGCTCTTTCATCGGTAATGAAGTTCAGTGCGCACTTCCCCGTACGCAGGATATTCAGGCCGGTATTGGAATTGCTGCGGCACTCCAGCACCATCGCATAGCGGTCTTTCCCGGCAATGTAGTAGGGAAAACATAAAGAGTATGAACCAACATTCAGACTGCCGTCCGCATTGACCGTAGAAATACACACGGTAGGCATCGGAAAGAATGAAGAAGTCTGATAGAAATTATCAACGATGCGAAGATCTTTAAAGGATGACATGACTTACCTCCTGCAGATGTAATACATACTATTATATCACTAACCCAGCAGACAGCCGTTCCCCTTGAATCGTGTTAACATACGCACTCACTACCCTATTTCTTTGCTTGACTAATTTCTTTATGCATATCAAAAATGTAAGTGATGAGCAGTACTGATCCACATAAATCATTGTCTGTAAAAGAGAGGATCGCCTACGGATCCGGAGATTTTGCATGCAATCTTCACTATGCCCCGATCTCATCATTACTGCCGATGTACTATACCGGTGTTGTCGGTATCCAGCCCTGATCCTCTTTACTGCTCTGCTCTACCGTACAAACGAAAGGAGTTCTCATGAATAAACAGGAAAGAACTGCCCTCGCCCGCAGACACCACGAAGAGATGCTGATGAAGTATTCCGTCGAGATCACCGAATGTGT
>CADBMY010000024.1 GCA_902795905.1 uncultured Erysipelotrichaceae bacterium | reverse complement strand
GCGGGTATACCCGCTCCTGCTTTCCTTCCCTATATGAAGGGGGTATGATTCATGTCAAAATATGTACTTAAACGTGTACTGATCAGTGCGATGACCCTTCTGGCGATCATCTTTGTACTGTTTGTGATGCTCGATAAAATGCCGGGTTCACCGTTTAACGATGAGAAGCTCACAGAAGCCCAGAAAGCCCTGTTATACGCAAAATACGGCCTTGATCAGCCGTTCTTTACACGGTTCTTTAAATACCTCGGGAATATGATCCGGGGAGACTTTGGCGTATCATATACGATCAATAAAAACAAAGCTATCTCCGAGATGATCGCAGCGCCCCTGAAGCTGTCCATCCGGGTAGGTCTTCAGGCAATGATCATCGGTTCTCTGATCGGACTTCTGCTGGGTATCCTGGCGGCTCTGCATCATAACTCGTGGATCGATACACTGCTGTCCGTCATGGCGATCGTCGGTGTATCCGTGCCATCATATGTATTCGCACTGCTGCTGGCATTCTTTGTCGGTTTCAAGCTGAATCTGGCACCGATCCTGTACAATGCGTCCAACCAGGCAAGATCACTGATCCTGCCGACGATAGCACTGTCCATGTTTCCGATCGCCAATATCTCCAGGTTTACACGTTCGGAGATGATCGATGTCCTGAATTCCGAATATGTACTGCTGGTCAAAGCCAAGGGCATCAGGGAAAGAGGACTGGTACTGCGTCATGCGTTAAGAAATACACTGATCCCGATCGTGACGATCATGGGACCGCTGTTAGTTAATCTGCTTACCGGATCAATGGTCGTAGAGAAGGTCTTTGCGATACCCGGTATCGGTCTGATGATGACACAGGCAATACAGAACAATGATTATAACGTGGTAATTGCGATCGCGTTTGTCTATTCCGCCCTGTATATTACGATGATGCTTATCGTAGATATCCTCTACGGTATCATTGACCCCAGGATCAGAGTTGCCAAAGGAGATGAATGATCATGAGTACAGAAGTAAACAAACAGTATACAGCTGAAGACTTTACCTTTGTACAGCGTGATGAACGTCTTACGGATAAAGCCTATGAAGCTACATCCTACATGCATGATGTCTGGGTCCACTTCAGGAAGAACCGCGGAGCTCTGTTTGGTCTCGTCGTGATCGTGATCATTGTGATCATGTCTGTCTTCGGGCCGATGTTCTCCGGTTACCGCTATGATGAGATCATCCTGGCCAACCAGAGTCTGCCGCCGAGGATCCCCGGTCTTGAGAAACTGGGAATATTCAACGGATACAGCCGCGGGATCAATGTCTATGCCGAAAGGGGACTGGAAGATGTCTACTACTGGTTCGGCAGTGATACCAACGGCAGAGATCTCTTTACCAGGATCTGGACCGGGACCCGTGTATCGCTGTTTATTGCCCTTGTGGCTGTTGTGATCGACATCGTCATCGGCATGTCCTACGGTCTGATCTCAGGCTATTTCGGCGGGAAGATCGACATGGTCATGCAGAGATTTGCGGAGATCCTCAACGGCATTCCTACGCTTGTTGTCGTCACCCTGCTGGGGCTGGTTCTGCCGCAGGGGATTCCTTCAATTATCTTTGCGTTAATGATCACCGGCTGGATCGGCATGTCCAGGATCTCAAGAGCGGAAGTACTGAAGCTCAAGGAGAGTGAGTATATTCTTGCGTCCAAGACGCTTGGGGCCAGGAACTTTGCGATCATCTTCAAAGATATCATGCCGAATATCTTCGGGCAGCTGATCATCATGTCCATGTTCTCAATTCCCAATGCGATCTTTACGGAAGCTTTCCTGTCCTTTGTCGGTCTGGGTATTCAGCCTCCGCAGGCATCGCTTGGTTCCCTGATCTCTGACGGATACAAGTCCCTGACGATCCATCCGTATATCATCATGGGTTCGATCATCGTACTGGCACTGCTGATGCTCAGCTTCAATATGCTGGCAGACGGGATCAGAGACGCATTCGATCCCAACCAGAAACAGGGATAGGAGGCAGATATGTCATCCAAGAAACCAAAAAGTGAACGTGTATTATCCGTTCGTGATCTGAATATTTCGTTTGAGACTGCGGCAGGTGAAGTCAAAGCCATACGCGGTGTGAGAATGGACCTCTACCGCGGAGAAACGATCGCGATCGTAGGTGAATCCGGTTCCGGCAAATCCGTTACGGTCAAGACGATCATGGGCATCATGGCTTCCAACGGTAAGATCGACAGCGGCAGTATCGAGTATACCTTTACCAACGAAAAGGGTGAGCAGGAGACTGTTGACCT
>CADBMY010000023.1 GCA_902795905.1 uncultured Erysipelotrichaceae bacterium | reverse complement strand
TCGATCTCGGCCAGGGCCTGGGCTGTCTTCTGCAGCTGCGGCAGTTTCTCCCGGATCCGGTCCAGGATCTCACTGAACAGTCTTCTCTCGATACGGATGGCATTCTCCTCCGCATGCAGGATCATGTCTTCCTTCTCTTTCAGTTCCTGTGAGATAAATCTCTCGTTATTGACCAGGGTCTGCTTACGTACATAACCCCACTCATCCCTTACCTGCTGGGCAGCCGCCTTGGATATCTCGATATAATAGCCAAAGACCTTGTTATAACCGATCTTCAGAGTCTTGATACCGGTCTTTTCTCTTTCTTTTGCTTCCAGTTCACTGATGAACTTACGTCCGTTTCTCTGGATCTCTCTGGCTTCATCCAGTTCTTTGTTATACCCGTCACGGAAGATGCCGCCGTCAGAGATCTGTACCGGAGGTTCCTCCACGAAGGCATCCTTAAGCAGATCACAGAGACTGCTTAACGGATCAACAGACGCATAGATGCCAAAAGCTTCACAGCGTACATCCTCCAGGATATACGGTACTTCCGTCAGAGTCTTGGAAAGACGCAGACAGTCTACAGCATTGGCAGTATTCATTGCACATCTGCCGATCAGTCTCTGCAGGTCATAGATACGGGAAAGATGATCCCGCAGGTCTTCTCTCTTCATGAATGCCTTGATCAGATAGGCTAAACGGTCATATCTCTGTTCGATCTCCTGCTGATCAACCAACGGCTTTTCTATCCACTTCTTCAGCAGCCGGGATCCCATCGCACTTTTACAGACATCGAGGAATGACCACAGGGTATCTCCCTTGGACGCATACCGCAGAGGTACCGTCAGTTCCAGATTCTGTCTGGTATTGAAGTCCATGTACAGGATCCTGTCTTCATTCTCGATCGTACATACTTCAAGATGGCCGACAGCGTGTTTCTGGGTCGCTTCCAGGTAGTTGAGCATCCTGCCCCACGCTTCTCTTTCGTAGTCCTTTGTCAGAGCTTCACCAAGCGGCAGATATTCCGGCTTGATCATTGTCTCATCACAGTACGAGATCACGATCTGCATCTCCCGCATCATCTTCAGAAGACGTTCCTCAAAGCCATGTCTGACCACGACCTCCCGCACACTGTTTCTGAGCAGTGCCTGCATCAGTGCTGTCTGCGTATGATCACAGGTCTGGATGAAGTTTTCACCGGTACTGAGTTCAGCTGCCGCAAGGCAATAGCCGTAGCCGTAGTCTTCGACTGCCGCCAGATATACACTGGCTTTCTCATCACTGATCTCTTCCATGACCGTACCGGGCGTAATGACACGGATCACATCTCTTTCGACAAGACCTACAGCCTCGGCAGGATCCTGCAGCTGTTCAACGATACCGATCTTGTATCCGCGCTGCACAAGTCTCTGCACATACGTACTTACGGCATGGTGGGGAACACCGCACATCGGCACTCTCTCCGGCACGCCGGCATTCTTTCCTGTCAGCACCAGATCCAGCTCTCTGCTGGCTGTTCTGGCATCCTCAAAGAACATTTCGTAGAAGTCACCTACACGATAAAAAATGAGCGTATCCGGATACTGCTCCTTTACCTTCAGGTAGTGCATCATCATCGGTGTATATTTCTCTGCCATAGGTCCTCTTTTCAGCCTAACTATTATATCAGACTTTTTATTATATGTACGGCAGATGCCTGCTATGGCAAAACAGAGTGGATTTCGCTAGAATAATATCGGGAGGTAATCTATGCCTACAGGAATACTAATCAATGTTTTTTCTGTTATACTGGGCGGGCTGCTTGGCTCTGTCATGGGGGACCGTCTGTCAGAGAATTATAAGAATACCCTGAATATGATCTTCGGTCTCAGCGCCTTCGGTATGGGCATCACCGTGGTCATCCTGATGAAGAATATGCCGGCAGTAGTCTTTGCGGTCATTCTCGGCACCAGTATCGGTGTCTTTCTGCACCTGGGTGACCGTATTACGAATGGTGTTACAGCCGTACAGCAGAAGATGTCAGGAGGTCAGGGCAATGCCCAGGAACTGGTAACAGTCATCGTCCTGTTCTGTGCCAGCGGCACCGGTATCTACGGGTCTCTCGTATCAGGCATGAGCGGTGATCACAGCGTGCTGATCGCCAAGAGTATCCTGGACTTCTTTACAGCCATGATCTTTGCCTGCCGGCTGGGGAAGATCGTCTCGCTGGTGGCGATACCGCAGTTTATCATCATGATCTCACTGTATCTGTTGGCGGGTGTGATCCTGCCGTTAACCAACGATGTCATGATCAATGACTTCAAGGCTGTCGGAGGCTTCATCATGTTGGCATCCGGCTTCCGCATGTTACAGCTGAAACAGTTCCCTACTGCCGATATGATCCCTTCGATGATCGTAGCCATGCCGATCTCCTGGCTGTGGATGACATACATCCTGCCGCTGGTATCGTAAGGAATACAAAAACCGAAGCAGGTTATACTGCCTCGGTTTTTTCAGTTAACGACGTTGACGGGAGCACCGCTGCGGTAGGCTTCGATATTCTGACGGATGATACCGACAAGACGTTTGCGGCTGTCTGCGGCCTTCCAGCCGATGTGCGGTGTCAGGATGACATTGGAAAGCGTAAAGAGCGGACTCTCTTCCGGCAGCGGCTCTGTCTCCTGTACATCCAGAGCTGCCCCGGCGATCTCTCCGTCACGCAGTGCTTCATACAGCGCTTTTTCATCGATCAGAGCACCTCTGGATGTATTGATCAGACAGGCGCTCTTTTTCATCTTACGCAGTGCTTCCGCGTCAATGATGTGGCGTGTGGCATCAGTCAGCGGACAGTGCAGGGTGATATAATCGCTCTCCTTCAGCACCTCATCCAGTGATACATACCGGACACCCTCCCTGTCTTTCTTCGGTGTACGGGTATAGATCAGGATATTCATGCCGAGACTCTGTGCCGTATGTACTACCAGGGAACCGATGTGTCCCTCGCCGATCACACCCAGTGTCTTCCCGCAGACTTCGTTGTGAGGAACAGACAGATGATCCGTGAAGTTTGTATGGTCGCCTCTTTCCAGCATTGCCGACTGCATCTGCATCGAGCTCGACAGCATCAGTATAAACATGATCGCCATCTCCCGTACGCTTTCCGAGGAGTAGGCAGGAACGTTGCAGACGGTGATGCCGTGCTCACGGGCAGCCTGAATGTCAATGTTGTTATAACCGGTGCCGGCTTCCACGATCAGCTTCAGCTGCGGCGGAAATGCGGCGATCATCCCGGCAGTGACCGGGTTCTCCTTGGTGATCAGGATATCCGCGTCATGTATGCGCTCAGCCATCTTCGTTTCATCTGCGTCTTCGTATACAGCGACTTCTTCGGATAATGATGAAAAATCAAGAAGTTTATCATAGTTCATCTTCTTTTCGCACAGAACAACAGTTTTCATGGGTTTCTCCTTTTGTTTTATACGGGTGGGTTTCGCTCAGTGATCCGCGGGATGTTTTATTCTTTTCTGCTCAGTACCAGCTCACTTAAAGGACGCTTCCTGACATGTGTGACATTCTCTTCATCCCGTAACGGCAGTGTGCTTTCGC
>CADBMY010000022.1 GCA_902795905.1 uncultured Erysipelotrichaceae bacterium | reverse complement strand
CTGGAACCTCTGGTCATCCTGATCGAGTATCTATGTTATCGGAAGTATCCGGGAATCACGCATCCGCTGCGTACTTCCCTGATCCTGAATCTGTTATCCATGGGAGGAGGCATCATATGGCAGATATTCCTGTAGCTGAACGTATCATGCAGGATGTGATATGGGAACCTGTGCCCGGTATCCCGGCTGGTCCCTTCTTCTTGATTCTCATCGCTGCTGTTATCCTGATCACACTGATACTGATTCGTTCCATGATAAAAAGAAAGCGTAAGTAAAGGAGGTATACTCATATGACTGACACTCTGATCCTGCAGCGTATTCTTCATGATATCATTGCTGACCCCGAACCAACCGGCAAGACAAGCCCCTTCATCTACATTCTCATCATTGCTGTGGTCCTGATCACACTGGTACTGATTCGTTATATGCTGAAAAAGAAAACAGCACGCTGAATCCGATTACTCTTGTTTTCCGTATCCTGATAACTGTGGAGGTGTACAGATATGACTGATACTCTGATCCTGCAGCGTATTCTGCATGATGCTATTATTGAACCTATACCGGAAGAAAAGACCAGTATAACCATCTATATACTGGTCGCTGCTGTGATCCTTGTGACACTGCTGCTGATCCGTTACATCTTACGGAAAAAAGCTTCCAAATAATCTCCGATGACCGAAGACATGTTCCTCGGTCTTTTTATTAACTCAGCATATGGTACTTTTCGCTGAAAATGCTGCAGACAATGCGCAATATTTTGGAATTCATCGTTCTATCCTTTGAAACGAATAAAAAATGAACCCGGTCGTATGATCGGGTTCATCTTCTGTCAATATGGTGCGGATGACAGGACTTGAACCTGCATGCTTTTGAGGGCACTAGCGCCTGAAGCTAGCGTGTCTGCCAATTCCACCACATCCGCGTGCATATTGATTATACCAAATCTCAAATAAAATGCCAGAAGTTTTTTAATTATTTTCAAACTCTTTATTTTTCCTGAGAATCAGGAAGTAGATCACGCACAGAACTGCCTGTACAAAAGATGATGAAGGGGTAGCCATACCCAGCAGGAATACCGATACAGGCACCCTCTTACTCATGATATACGATACGGGAATTCTGACCAGGAAAGCACCGACGATCCCCTGCAGCATGACGAATCTGGTCTTGCCGATACCGGTAAAGAAGCCGGTGAAGATAAAGAAGATACTGACTAACATGACATCGATCGCATAGGCCTTCAGGTATTCCGACGAAGCGTAGAGTACTTCCGGATCCTCCGCAAATACTGATGACAGCTGATAGCCAAAGAAGAAGACAACACAGAAGATCAGTACACTGATGCCAAACGAGATTGAAACCGCATCCCTGAGACAGCGCACAGCACGGTCATACTTCCCTGCCCCCTTGTTCTGGGCAACAAATGCACTGCATGCCTGTGAGAAGGAAGCCGGCAGTAACATTACAAAACCGCATACCTTCTCGGCAACGCCGACTCCTGCGGAGATGATCACACCGAGAGAATTGACGATCGACAGGATCACCAGAAACGAGATACTGACAAGCACATCCTGCAGTGCGATCGGCAGTCCCAGAAACAGGATCCTGCGGATATGCTTCATATTAAAGCGGATATCAGAAGCTTTAAAAACAAACGGCAGCTTCATCTTCCGGATCTTCAGGAAAGATACGATAACACTGAAAAGCTGTGCCAGTACGGTTGCGGCTGCAGCTCCGGCAGTTCCCATGTGGAAGACAGCGATAAACAGCAGGTCACCGATGATGTTGCATACACAGGCTACAGCCACCGAGAAAAGCGGTGTTCTGGAATCACCGATACCGCGAAAGACAGCTCCCAGTGTGTTATAGGCAATGATCACAAGCGATCCGCTGCCGCAGATACGGATATACTGCACAGAGCGAATATAAGCCTCTGCCGGCGCATTCATCAGAGCGGCCAGTTTCTCCGCAAATATAAACAGGATAACAGAGAAGACAAGACCGATCGAGGCAAACATGGCTGTGCCGGCACCGATGATTGCTCCGCCCTCTTCGGCATTTCCTTCACCGATCTTCTGACCAAGAAGTACCGTAATACCCATGGCAAGACCTGTAAACAGGCTTGTCACACTCATCATCAGCTGTGATCCCGTCGATACCGCTGAAACATCGGCAGTACCGGCAAAACGCCCGACGACCATCAGATCGACAGCACCGTACATGGACTGCAGAAACATAGCTGCCAGCATCGGCAGCGCAAAACGAATCAGGGGACCTGCAATCGGTCCTTCCGTAAATACCGCACTCTGTTTGGACATCTTTACCTCCGTAAATATAAAACCGGACAAAATGCAGGAGAACCTGTCATCTTATCCGGTTTACTGTTGTGTTCTCAGATCGACCTCCGAAGACATCAGTGATTATAGTTAATACTCTCTGATATGTCAATCATCTTTGTGTCTGGCATGAGGATGTGCGGACTCCGTGACTTTGCGCAGTCTGTCTGCTGTAACATGCGTGTAGATCTGCGTCGTGGAGAGATTCTCATGCCCGAGAAGTTCCTGTACGACCCTGAGATCTGCTCCGTTATCCAGCAGATGCGTCGCAAATGAATGTCTCAGCATATGCGGATGTACATGAATCGACAGACCTGCTCTTTCCCCGCTTTTTTCGATCACATTCTGGATCGTGCGCACAGTGATCTGTTTACCGCGCTGGTTGACAAACAGATACCCGTGTTCAGGCTTTCCTTCCATAAATACAGGTCTCGCGGCTGTCAGATACAGTTCGATCAGCTGTCCGCAGCGTTTATAGAACGGAACCATACGTTCCTTGCTTTCCTTACCCATTACCGTCAGAAAGTGTTCATGCAGATTGATCCTGGCGATCTCAAGACCGGCACACTCGGATACACGCAGACCGCAGGCATAGATCACCTCGATCATACAGCGGTCTCTGATATCCACGGGATCATGGAGATCAAAGGTATGCAGGATTCTTTCCATCTGCTCAAAGGTAAGCAGTTCCGGAAGCTTGCGCCTGTCATTGGTACCGTGAAACATCTGTACGGGATTGTTGGCAATGCCCTCATACCGGTTCAGATAACGGTAAAACGAGCGCAAAGCCGAAAGATTGCGCGAATAGCTGGCATTTGAAAGAGGTCTGCCGCCGATATCACCTGTCCGCAGACGCATCGTATAATCACTGATAACGGCCTTGGTCACATCCTCAAAAGAGCTGATCTCCTGTTCTTCCAGGTATTCAATAAACCTGCGGATATCCCTTGTATAGGCATCGGCAGTATCTGCCGATCCCGTACGTGACAGGCTGATATGGGCAATAAAACTCTGCAGAGTTTCCTCAAAAGTCTTCATTTCCGCAGTACTCCGCAATGATCTTCAGGGATTGAGCCGCATATGCTTCCTTACGGTCCTTCTTCTTCACTTCCTGTTTCAGATGCATGATACCAAAGTTGGCATTCATCGGCTGGAAGTTATCCGCGGACGCATGCGTGATATAGTACGCCATGGCTCCGATCATCGTCTCCGGACCGAATCTGATCATATCCCTGCCCTGCAGTTTTCTGGCAAGATTGATTCCTGCATACATACCGCTGGCAGCACTTTCCACATAGCCTTCCACACCGGTCATCTGTCCGGCAAAGAACAAGCCCGGTCTTTTTCTGCATTCATAGGTCTCTTCCAGACATGCCGGCGAATTGATATACGAGTTTCTGTGCATGACACCGTAACGTACGATCTCTGCATTTTCCAGTCCAGGGATCATGTGAATGATCTCTCTCTGGGCAGGCCATGTCAGATGGGTCTGGAACCCGACAATATTGAAAAGACTTGCTTCTGCATTATCCTTGCGCAGCTGTACAACTGCGTAAGGTCTTTTACCGTCATGTTCAAGACCTACAGGTTTCATCGGTCCAAACAGAAGTGTCTGTCTACCCCGTCTTGCCATGACCTCAAAAGGCATACATCCTTCAAAATATATCTCCTGTTCAAAACTGCGGATCGGCACGGTATCCGCCTTGATTAACGCATCATAAAAGGCATTGAACTGCTCTTCATCCATCGGACAGTTCACATAGTCAGCTGTCCCCTTGTCATATCTGGATTTCCAGTATGCTTTGGTAAAATCGATTGAAGAAGCTGTAACGATCGGTGCTTCCGCATCAAAGAAATAACAGTATTTCTCATCCAGGAGTTCCGCGATCGCCTGCATCATCGCATCCGAACTCAGGGGACCTGTCGCAATGATTGCCGGACCTTCCGGCAGTACGGTCTGTTCCTGTCTGACGATCGTAATATTCGGATCATTCTCCACAGCATCGGTCACTGCACGCGTAAAAGCCTCTCTGTCTACCGCCAGAGCACTGCCGGCAGGGATCCTTGTCGCATCCGCCTTGGCCATGATCAGGGAGTCCATCCTGCGCATCTCCTCTTTCAGAAGACCGCAGGCATTCGTCAGTGCATCAGACCGCAGTGAATTCGAACATACCAGTTCCGCAAATGTATCTGCAGAATGTGCCGGTGACCGCTTTACAGGCTTCATCTCAATGAGGGTCACCTGTATACCGCGCTTAGAAAGCTGATACGCAGCCTCACATCCGGCCAATCCCGCACCGACGACCGTCGCATGCATCATTGTGCCTTCCTCCGTGATGTCCTTCTGGCCGTTGTTTTCCGGCGTCCTGCAGACTTCTTCCCGGCAGATGCCTTAGCCGTGATCTTTTCGCCTTCTAACGTTTCCATATGTCTGCACTCCGGGAAGTTTGAACAGCCCAGGAAGTATGTTCCGTAACGGCTCTTACGCTTTAACAGCTCTGCTCCGCATTCGGGACAGAACTTGCCGCTCGGTTCCGGTTTCTCTTTTGTCTTATCTTCGATCTGACGTGTATACCGGCATGTCGGGAAATTCATGCACGAAATGAACTTACCGTATTTGCCTGTACGATATACCAGTTCGCCGCCGCACTCCGGACAAGTCTCTCCGACCTTCTCCGGCTGGATCTTTTCCATATTCTCATAGGCACGATCAAGCAGCGGTGTAAACCGGTTCCAGAAGTTCTGCAGCACAGCTGTCTCATCGGCTGTACCTTCCGCAATATCATCGAGTTCCGATTCCATCTCTGCCGTATATTTGACATTGATGATACTGGAAAAGAACTCATCCAGTTTTTCTGATGTCAGCTTACCCTGTTCTGTCGGAAAGAAGACCTTGGTCTTGGAGGAAGCACTGTTCTTCTTCAGTTCGCAGTATCCTCTCTGCTGGATCGTATCAATGATCATCGCATAGGTTGAAGGACGGCCGATACCTTCTTCTTCCATCTGTTTGATCAGTCTGGCTTCGGTATATCTCGCCGGCGGTTCCGTAAAATGCTGATTTGCCTTAAGCTCTTCAGCAGCCAGTTTTTCTCCCTGTACAAGTTCAGGCAGGATCACGTCCTTACTGCTGTCGTAAGCACCGTATACCTTCAGCCATCCGTCAAATACCAGTCTGCTTCCGTTTGCCGTAAAGTCATAGATATCCTGTGACAGCGTAACGCTCAGACTGCTGTACTTTGCCGGTGCCATCAGGGAAGCCAAAGCTCTGGCATAGATCAGTTTATACAGCCGATACTGTTCCGGTGACAGGTGTTCCCTGATCTTCTCGGGATCATTGTTCAGATTTGTGGGACGGATCGCCTCATGGGCATCCTGAGCTCCGGCATCATTACTGACCCGGTAGAAGCCAAGATATTCCTTTCCGTACTCATTGATGATCTTTGCCTGAGCAGCTCTTACATAGACATCGGAAAGTCTCGTACTGTCTGTACGCATATATGTGATCAGACCCTCTTCACCATTGCCGATATCGACACCTTCATAGAGTCTCTGGGCAATACTCATTGTACGCTTGGCGGAGAAGCCGAGTTTTGTGGAAGCTTCCTGCTGTAAGGTTGATGTGATAAACGGTCTGAACGAAGCTCTCTTTCTCTCAGTCTCTTTGATCTCCGTGACTTCAAAAAGACCCTGACAGTCATTATATATACGTCTGGCAGCACCCTCATCGTGGATCTCTGCCTTTTCCTTGTTAATTGCGGATAAGGATGCCTCAAAGCGGATATCATTCTTCAGAAAGGCCGCATCGATCGTCCAGTATTCCTTCGGGATAAAAGCTTCGATCTCTTTCTCCCGTTCCACGATCAGTTTCAGAGCAACTGACTGCACACGTCCGGCTGACTTGGATTTGATCTTGTTATTGAGCAGCTTTGACAGTTTAAAGCCGATAATACGGTCAAGAATACGCCGTGTCTCCTGTGAATGCACAAGATCCATATCGATCATACGCGGATGCTGGAAGGCTTCTCTGACCGCATTGGCAGTGATCTCATGGAAGGTCACACGGTCGGTGCTGTTCTCATCCAGACCCAGCTCATCCGCCAGATGCCAGGAGATTGCTTCTCCCTCACGGTCAGGGTCGGTTGCCAGATATACTTCCGATGCTTTCTCGGCCTGCCTGCGCAGATCCTTTACAACATCCTTTTTATCCTTGGAGATCTCATAGATCGGTTTGAACCCATCCTCGATATCTACACCAAGACCGTCCTTTCCCTTAATGGCCAGATCACGGATATGACCTTTACTTGAGACTACGGAATAATCCGGTCCCAGATATTTCTGAATCGTCTTCGATTTTGAAGGAGATTCCACAATGACAAGTTTCTTCATATCAACCTCTTTGTAAACAGATAATAGGATAAGCCATATATTATCCCTTTTGCAAGTTTTTATGTAATTTAATCTCGTTGAGCTGCTCTGGCGTATACAGGATCATCGCTCCCTGAGAGATCAGGCGGTTGCATCCGGCACCGGCAGGATCACCCGGCGGATACGGCACACAGTAAATATCACGGCTCAGTGATATCGCTTCATTGACCGTCAGCATCGTACCGCTTTTCTCTTCCGCCTGGGTCACGATCAGAATACTGCCTAGGGCAGCCAGGATGCGGTTGCGCCACGGGAAGTGCCGTCTTCTGACACCGACATCATACGGATATTCACTGATCACCAGATGTTCGCTGTACATGTGCTGATAGAGACTGCGGTTAGCTGAAGGATAGAGGGTCCCGAGACCGCTGCCGATCACACCGATCGTCTTACCGCCGCGTTTGATCGCTGTCTGATGGGCACAGGCATCCACACCCTTCGCAAGACCGGAGACCGTCACAAACTCCTCAGACAATACGGAAACGATCATCTCCGTGATATCTCTTCCGTATCTGCAGATATTCCGCGAGCCAACCACTGTCACGGCTGTTCTGTCCAGAAGTGAAATATCACCGCGGTAGAAGATCACCCACGGCGGAAAGCGCAGTTCTCTTAACGTATCGGGATAGATATCATCATAGACAGTAATATAGTTTTCTTCCGGCACCCTTTCCGGGCTTTCCTTCTCTCTGATTGCTTTGGCGATCTGCGACCAGTCACCGCGGTATTTCAGGGCATATGATGCCAGGATATCACGTTTATCCATTCTCCTGTCTCCTTCAATACTTATATTGACGGAAAAGGAAAAACTCCCCGCGGGAGTTTTCAGAACAGTGATATCTTCTGTACGGCAACAGGACCGTAGCTGCGTCTGTGGATCGGTGTGATCCCCAGCCTGGACAGTGCATCCAGATGTTCCTTTGTCGGATATCCCTTGTTTTTGGCAAATCCATAGCCGGGATAGATCCTGTCATATTCTTCCATGATACGGTCACGGGTGACCTTGGCCAGGATCGAAGCTGCAGCTATCGATTCGCTCTTCTGATCACCTTTGACCAGAGCCTCCATCGGCTTATCCAGCTCCAGCGGCATGGCATCTGTCAGTACAGCATCTGCCGGTATCTCCAGAGCGATCTCCAGCATTGCTTTCTGTGTTGCTCTGTAGATGTTAAGCCTGTCGATCTCCTCAGGCGTTACCAGACGTATTTCGTAATACAGTGCATCTTCCCTGATCACATCAAAGAGCTCATTTCTTCTCTTCTCGCTGATTGCCTTGGAATCATAGATCAAAGGATTCTCATACCCAGGTTCAAAGACGACACCGGCTACACACAGCGGTCCCGCCAGCGGTCCTCTGCCGGCTTCATCGATGCCCAGTACGGTCATCGCTTCCTGCCAGTACCTGTGCTCATACTCATTTGGACAGATCTTATTCTTCTTCATCCGGAGCCTCCAGTGTCAGAAGACCAAGTTTACCACGCCGCAGCTCACGCAGAAACAGCACTGCCGCTCTGTCGATATCTGCTTCCCCGTTCTCCTTCAGCAGATTCCGGTCACGGGCAATTCCTTCGAGGATCTCTTCCGGTATAACACTTTCATCAAGATGATAGTTCTCTGCCAGTACCCCCGGATACCTCTCTCTGATCGCCTGAAAGGTCTCACAGACGACCGTCTTCAGATCCAGGATATCTTCTTTGATCGCACCGGTCGCAGCCAGCAGCGCCCCGATACGCAGACTGCCGAACTTCGGCCACAGCACACCCGGTGTATCCATGATGTCGAGATCTTTCCCGCAGTGGATCCATGTGAGACTTCTCGTCACACCCGGCTTATCAGCTGTCTTTGCGGCAGTTCTGCCGGCAATACGGTTGATCAGTGTACTCTTGCCTACATTCGGTATCCCGCAGACCATGGCCCGCATAGCCCTCGGTTTGATCCCGCGGCTGATCATCTTCTCACGTTTTGCCTTTGTCAGGATCTGTGACTCCCGGATGATATTCTCTCTTGTCTTACTGTCATTCAGCAGATCGGCCGCGATCACCCGCTGT
>CADBMY010000021.1 GCA_902795905.1 uncultured Erysipelotrichaceae bacterium | reverse complement strand
TATTCCGGGTGATTATCCGGTCGTCTTCCTGCATGACGGTGATATCTTCAACCTGGCGGGCAGACCTCTGGAAGTGCTGGCTATCGATGAGCACTGCCCGGGTTCCCTGCAGTTCCTGGACCGTAAATCACGCATCCTGTTCTGCGGTGATGAGCTCAATGGCAACTTCTTCGACAGCCGCATCAGTGTAGAGAGAAGCTACAGGAACCTGAGAAGATGGGCTTCCTACCGCAAGGACTACGATACGCTCGCAGCCGGCAACGGTATCCATGACGCTTCCTACGTAGAGAAGTATCTGGAGATGGCTGAACATATCCTGTTCGAAGATCCCGACTGCGGTGTCGCTCTGTACAAGCCGTATGCCGACAAGACATCTCCGATCAGCGAGAAGGACGGTATGCCTGTACATCTGCGCAGAAGCCCGAATCTGGACGCTCTGCAGCCTGTACTGGAAGCACAGGGATGGCAGGATGCACTGGCCCTCAACGGCGGAAAGATCTGTTTCTGCCTGCTCAGAAAGATCACTCCTGACGGTATCTTTGACCGCCAGTACGAAAAAGACGGCGTACGCTTTACATACTACCGCAACCGCATCTGGGACGGACCGGTGGAGAAGAAGTATGACTCCATGATCTTCCCGGTTACCGAGGACCAGAAGGAGAAATAACATGGGAACATTGAAGTGGAAGAAAGGCATGGGTCCTCTGGACCTGTCCTCCCTCACCGATCTGATCGAAGACTTTGAGGGCAACATCCAGCCGGAAAGTGAACCGTACTTTAAAGCCACAAAACTCGCAGACGGTGTATGGTCCGTACTCTCTAACGGTGACTATACATACGTCCTGGAAGGCGATGACGAACTTCTCTGCATCGACAGCGGCATGGGTGCCGGCAGTATCCGTGACTTCTGCCAGAGCCTGTGCCCGGAGAAACCTCTGTACAGGATCATCAACACACACAATCACTTTGACCACACCCTGAACAACTACCAGTTCGATGTCGTATACATGAGTGAATGGTGCTACGAGGGCAGATGCCGCAAGATGGGTGACTTCAAGGATATCGATGTACCGGATGATTACCCTGTTGTCTTCCTGAAAGACGGAGATGTCTTCAACCTGAAGGGAAGACCCCTGGAAGTCTATGCGATCGCTGAACACTGCCCCGGATCCCTGTCCTTCCTCGACAGAAAGTCCCGTATCCTGTTCTGCGGAGATGAGCTGAATGACCACTTCTTTGACAGCCGTATCAGTGTTGAGCACAGTTACAGAAACCTGAAGAGATGGGCTTCCTTCCGTGATGCCTATGACCTGTTATGCGCAGGCAACGGCCAGGCCGAAGCACGCTTTGTCGACCAGTATCTGGAAATGGCAGAAGATCTGCTGTTCAAGGATCCGGATCTCGGCAAGGAATACTATGAGCCGTATGAAGACCGTATCGCTGCCGTAACAGAGCTTGACGGCAAGCCGGTATACTCCAGAAGAAGTCCGAAGTTTGCGAAGATGAAACAGGCTTTCATCGATGCCGGACTGGGACGCTACCTGGAATACAGCCACGGCCGTATGACCTTCTGCTTCGGCAGAAAGCTCGGCAAAGACGGACCTTTTGACCGTCAGTATGAAAAAGGTGACGCGAGATTCTGTTATTACAGAAACCGTATCTGGGATAAATAAGAAGTACTTTCTTTCTTCTCGGGCTGCGTAAGCAGCCCCCTTTTCTTTTACGTATAAGAGCTCCTCTTCCGTCAGAGGAGCTCTGTTCATATTTGTTACCAGTTTACAGCTTTGATGGCGGCTTTCTCGATCTCAAGACCAGCCAGATACCGTTTTGTGAACTCTTCAAAGCCTTTCACTTCTTCCGGATCAGGCTCCACAGCCTCCCCGGTCAGACCGGCAAAGACTCTCCGGTCAAGATATTCTTCAAGCTTACCGTCTCTCTTCCCGTCCGCAAGATACGCTGCCAGCAGGGCAATACCCCAGGCACCGCCCTCGGAAGCTGTAGCCATGACCGTAACCGGTGTATTTACAGCCGCTGCCAGCACCTTCTGCATCACCAGCGGTGTCTTGAAGAGGCCGCCGTGACCCATGATCCTGTCAAGCTTTACACCCTCATCCTTCAGCAGGATATCCATGCCCAGCTTGACCGCACCCAGGGAAGTATACAGATTCACCTTGAAGAAGTTTGCCAGGGTAAAACGGCTGTCCGGTGTCCGCACAAACAGCGGTCTTCCCTCGTTGATAAACGTGATATTCTCACCCGAGTAGTACCCGTACGAGAGCAGTCCGCCGCCGTCGGGATCACCGCTCATCGAGTGCGTGTAAAGCTTGCTGAAGAGCGTATTTCTGTCGGCTTCAATACCCATCAGCGTACAGAATTCTCCGAACAGGCCGACCCAGGCATTCAGGTCCGATGTACCGTTATTCGCGTGTGACATCGCTACCGGGAAACCGGAAGGTGTGGTGACCATATCGATCTCCCTGTGCAGCTTCTGCAGCGGTCTCTCGAGTACCACCATCGCAAAGTTGCTGGTGCCGGCAGACAGATTGCCCGTGCGCGGTGCTACGGAATTTGTGGCAGTCATCCCGGTTCCGGCATCTCCTTCCGGCGGACAGAGAGGGATCCCTGCACAGAGATTCCCGCTGTCATCCAGTAAGGCAGCTCCTGCCTCCGTCAGCGTACCGGCTTCCTCTCCGGCTGTCAGGACGGCAGGGAATACCTCCCGCAGACGGATACCAGGATATCCTGCCTCGGCAGCCATGCGGTCAAATGTTTCGACCATCCCTTCGTCATAATCCAGGGTATTCGAATCGATCGGAAACATCCCGGCCGCATCCCCGACCCCGATCACTTTCCTGCCTGTTAACAGATAATGCATATACGCAGCCAGGGTAAATACCGAGGATATGTGCTCCACATGTGCCTCTTTATCCAGCATCCGCTGATACAGGTGAGCTGCTGACCACCGCAGCGGGATATTAAAGTTCAGGGCTTCCGTCAGGGCATCGGCTGCCTTCCCTGTATTGGTATTCCGCCAGGTCTGGAAACGCGCAAGCTGCCGGTCATCTTTATCCAAAGCGATATACCCGTGCATCATCGCACTGAGCCCGATCGCCCCAAACGTCTTCGGGGTAATGCCGTACTTTTTCTCAACCTCTGTACGCAGTGATGCATAGCAGGCACGCATACCCGTTACCGCATCTTCCAGGGCATATGTCCAGACACCGTCTGCCAGTGTGTTCTCCCACTCATAGCCGCCGGATGCCAGGACATTGCCGTCATAGTCGATCAGTACACCCTTGATGCGGGTAGAACCAAACTCTATACCCAGGGCTGTTCTGCCCTGTTCGATCAGTTCTCTCGGTTCCATACGATCAGAAGCACGTAAAGGCGCCGTCGACGATGAAGTCAGATCCGGTCGTAAAGCCTGCCGCATCCCCTGCCAGATATACGCAGACTGCCTGCAGTTCTTCCGGGGTGCCGAGTCTGCCCATCGGTGCCATTGCGTTCCACTGTGCGATCAGCGGCTTCAGTGTCTCCGAACTCAGAGTAAGATCGGTACCGATATAACCGGGACTGATACTGTTGACTCTGACACCGCGCTTTGCCCACTCAACGGCCAGAGACTTGGTCAGCTGGATCACGCCTGCCTTGGACGCATTGTACGCACACTGCGGCTGCGGTACATTGACGATATGTGCAGACATACTGGCAGTATTGATGATACTGCCGCCGCCATGCGCAAGCATATACCTTCCGGCGATCGTATCAGTCAGGAAGACACTGTTCAGGTTAACGTTAATGTTGCGCAGCCACTGTTCATACGTCATCGTCTCAGCTGCCTCGTTGATGCATATCCCGGCATTGGCATGGCAGAAATCAAGTCCCCCGAGTTCATTGACGACAGTATCCACCATCGCCTGTACATCACTCTCTACCGTCACATCACACTTGACCGCGATGACCTTCCTGCCGGTCAGTTCAGCGATTTCCTTCGCTGTCTGTTCCGCTGTCTCAAGATCGATATCCACGATCGCAATGTCAGCACCGGCTTCCGCAAACGCTGTCGCTGTTGCCTTGCCGATCCCTCTGGCACCTCCTGTCACGAAGCCCTTTTTCCCATCCAGACGCATCTTTTCAATTATACCCATCGTGAAAAACCTCCTTATCCTTACACACGAGAGTTCTTCTTGTATTGATACAGGAGGTTTGTCTGTTTCCGGCTGAATAAATATGATCCCGGAAGATCCAGGATCATACATACTTAAAGAAACTGATTAAATTCAAGCTTTTCGTTATTCGGACCAATGATCGTAAAATACTTAACACCATTCTCAAAGTACGGCAGGAAGACCGGTCCGTCCTCTCCCTCCGCAAATGTATAGCCGCCGGCTTTGATCTCGGCATAGACTGCTTCAACATCTTTCACATTCAGAGCCACATGGTCCCAGGCACCCCATACCGGATGCACACTGTCGGAAGTATAGACTTCTACAACTGCCTCTCCAAGCTTGAGGAAAGCGACTTCTCTGTCTGCTGCCTGCCACTGGATGACAAAACCCAGACCCTGATAGAACTGCAATGTCTCCGCAAAACGATCCGTAGGCAGACCAAGATGCTGGATACCTGTTACCCGTTCACCGATCTTCATCGTCTTCTCCTCCGTCAGATATTTCTTCAGCGTACTGCGCACAGCCCCGCATCCTGCGATCTCTTCCCTGAACATCTGTTCGATCTTTTCGCCCAGGCCTGACGCATACAGATCACTGCCGAAGATATTCGCGTTGGTCAGCACCGGTTTCAGCTTATCCCCGACTTCCTCGGGATGACCAAGCCGGAAGTTCTTCTGCATGTAGTCCCAGATCTCCTTGCCCCAGGGATCCGGTGCCAGTTCAAACGGTTCTCCGTCATCATTGACCGCAAGCATATACCGCAGCCAGCCTGTAATTGCCAGAGGTACAGCTGTCAGCCTCTCAGCACTGCCGTACTTCTGCACATATGCCTTGATCGTTTCACCAAAGCGGATACCCACCATCTGTGAGATATCCACCGAGATACGCTGGGAAGTATCCCCCAGATACCGGTTCGGGAATCTCTCCTCAAACAGTTCATCCAGGAATGCCTTCGGTGAGAGAATACCGGGATCAGGCACAACATCCATGCCTTCCACATAGCTGATCCGTCTTGCCAGTTCTGCCAGCTCGGGATCGTGCATACCATCCGCAAACAGATCATAGCCAAGCATGCAGTCGTATGTAGTTAATGCTGTATGTACAGGATTCAGACATACCGTGACCTTCATGCGTTCAGCCTTGTTTACAGTCTCACGGTCGGTCATGTATACACCGGCTTTCTCCAGCGGCGGTCTGCCGTTGGGGAAGTGATCTTCAACGACCAGATACTGCGGACCTTCGGCATTCACAAACGGCGCAATAAACGTATGTTTCGAAGTAACGACAGGCATCATGTTTTCCACGCCGCGGGCTTCGAGATCTTTGGCGATCTCTTCACTCGGTCTCGGCGTGATCTTGTCGATCATCGTCCACGGGAAGGAAACTCTGTTCTCATCCGATACATAGGACATGTAGTCAGCACTGACCTTACCCTGTGCATACCACTCTTCCGCTACCGTCAGCACCGCATTCCGCAGGGTCTCACCGTTGCGTGAGCAGTTATCCATGGATACCAGTGCCAGAGGATATCCGCCGTGTTCACAGCGCTCTTTAAGCATCGCAGCCAGGATCGCCGGCACACTGCTTACCTGTTCAGGACCATCATCAATGTCCTTCTGTACAAACGGATAGTATTTACCCTTCTCATCCTTCAGGGCATATCCCTTCTCGGTGATCGTAAATGTGACCATCTGCAGGGATGCACTGCTGAAGATCTCCTGCAGTCTCTGCCACTGCGGGGGACATGACGCATCTGCTCTGACAGCCTCGCCAAAGACACCGATCACTTTACGGTCAACCGTGCCGTCCGCATGCAGGATCACATTCAGCGACAGATTATCGTATGGATCATAGATCTTGTTCAGCACTTCATAATCAAAGCTCTCGACACAGGTAATACCCGTATCCATGGCTCCGTTCTCAACCAGCCTGTCCGCGATACTTCCGGTAAATACCCGGAAGATATTGCCGATACCAAAATGGACCCATACCGGTTTCTCTCTTGTCTTCGCCGCCAGTACTTCCGGATCATACCCCGGCAGTGTAATACCGGCTTTTTCCCACGCTTCTCTGTCTTTTAATCCTGCATATGTCAGTTTCATCTTTGACCTCCGCTGTCTGGTTATTCGCCGTCTTTCTCCTCCGTATCCACATCGATGAGTACTTTCATCGTTGTCTCACGGTTCGCTTCAATATACTTGTATGCCTGCAGATAATCGGTAAACGCAAAGTGCTTCGTCTGCAGCGGCTTCAGGTGGATCTTTCCCTCATTGACAAGACGGATCGCCTCCACATAGTCCTCATGCCTGTACATCATCGTTGTATCAAGATCCAGCTCATGATCGTTCAGCGTAAAGAGATCGACGGTAGCCAGCCCTGCAAATACTGCCACGAGGATGATCTTACTGCCCTTGCGCGCATACTTGATCGCCTGACCCATCGTTATATTATTGCCTGCACAGTCGTAGATGACATCTGCCTTGTCCGGTCCGAAGCATTCGACCATGGCTTCGCCAAAGTCCTTATTCCTCGTGTTGACCGTGTAGTCGGCACCGCACTGCTTCGCCAGGGACAGACGGTAATCGGAGACATCCGTGATCAGCACTTCGGATGCGCCGAGTGCCTTGACTGACTGTGCCAGCAGGATACCGATTGGACCGCAGCCAAGGACCGCTACCTTACTGCCTTCCAGTTCCGGGAACTTCCGCGCCGCATGTACAGTAACAGCCAGAGGTTCGATCATCGCTCCGTCCGCATACGTCATCGTATCAGGCAGCGGTGTTACCTTTGCCTTACTGACGCAGAAGTATTCACTGGCCATACCTGTGGTCTGGAAGCCCATGACCTTCAGGTGTTCACAGAGATTATACTTCCCGTGTCTGCACGGATAGCACTCGCCGCAGACGACCTGCGGTTCCACCGTTACCTTCTGCCCGACATGGAATTCTTCACATCCGGGACCCAGCTTACAGATCTGTCCGGATACTTCATGACCCTGTGTCACCGGATAACCGGTGCCGGAATGCTCACCGTAATACACGTGGATATCACTGCCGCAGACACCGATCCGCTTCATTTTGATCAGTACTTCGCCTTCACCGGGTTCAGGAATCTCAATATCCCGGAAGATGATCTCTGCCGGTACTTCTGTGCCCTGTGCCGGCTTTAACATTACCTGCTGCTTCATTGTTGCCATATTATACTGTCTCCTCATTATTAGTCCACAAGCTTGCCGTCGATCGGAAGCCAGTCAAGTATTCTGCGGATATACGGATCCCAGAAATCAAAGTTATGTGCACCGGGTCCTTCTTCCCAGGTCAGATCTACGCCTTCATTCAGCGCAAAGTCTCTGAATGAGATATTCTGCGGATAGGTAAAGTCCTCGGTACCGCAGCACTGATAGAGCTTCGGTATCTCTGTGCCCTCATCCAGCCGTTTCTTCAGCAGTACCTTCAGATCACTGTACTCAGGATCGAAGTA
>CADBMY010000020.1 GCA_902795905.1 uncultured Erysipelotrichaceae bacterium | reverse complement strand
CAGGGGCTGGACAAGATCCTCCTGGGCAGCAGTATCCTCCGCACTGATCAGCTTTCGAAGCGTATCGGTCTTTCCGCTTTCGGCACAGTACTGGATGATTCCATGCAGCAGTTTGCGGATGGATACACCGCTTTGTTTCGGCTGTCTTGAGCCGTTTTTCATACGGCTGATACCTGTTCTGTCGATCTGCGCATATGTCGCAAGTTCACTGACGGAGACCTCTATAGTATCCATCAGCAGGGTCAGCTGACGGGCAAACATCATATGATCGTACTCCTTCCGGACAGTATCTGTTCTTTACATTCAGTATAGCAGTTATGTGCCGTAAAAACAGTCATTGACAGAATGAACGGCACGAAATGAATACGGGATATGTATGTCTACAATGAAGGTGAACAGATATCTGATCGATCAATGAAAGGAGGATGTTTATGACCGTGAAAAGTCCTGTCTGCGAAAAGGAACTGCCGGATCATGCGGATTTCTTCAAAAACTTCGGCGATGCTGCGGAGCCTCTGCAGAAGGATAATAAACTGCCCATGGACAGCGATGGTGTTTACCGCTGGGTATATGAACTGCCGATGGCAAAGAGCTTCTTCCTCCTGTTTGAAATATGGAGGGTGATCATTCTCAGTGCTGCTTTGATCGTTATCGTGATGGCAGTTATCAATCTGCTTTCGGGAAACGGACTGCAGGGTGCTGCCGACGCCGTCGGTATGGGGCTCTTGGTACTTGCGATATTGATGGTGCTTTCACTTCCGGCTTACTGGATCGTCACCAAAGCAAATAACGGGAAATATACCGTGCTGTTTGAAATGGATGAAGAGGGCATTGACCATACCCAGATCAAGACTGACAAGGCAAAGGCACTGGAAGCCCTGACCGTGCTTGCCGGAAAGAGAACAGGGAACCATACTACGGCCGGTGCCGGCATGCTTTCCGCTGCCGGAACGTCTTTGTATACACGTTTCTCCGATGTCAGAAAGATACAGGCAGATGCTTCAAAATGCCTGATCCAGCTGAAAGGAAAACTGATCCGGAACCAGGTATATGCCGATCCGGAGCATTATGATCTTGTACTGGACTATATCACTTCCCGCTGTCCTCAGGCAGAGATCATCAGGAAGTGACTGTCTTGTTCTGCCGGTGAATTACCCATAAACGGTGAATACTATGAAAAATATCAAACGGATCATATTGGCTGCTGCTGTGCTGCTGGCTGCTGTTATCTTTTACGTGTTATTTGTCCGCAGTCCCCGGGATGACGGAAATTATCCTGCTGTACCGGATACACCGGCACCTGCCCCGCACAGCGGACGGTTTGTGTCGGATCATGGCTCTCTGGAATTCAACGGTGACGGCAGTACGGTCATCATTGATCTTGACCCGGAAATGGCAGAGCTGAGCGGCCTTCCGGAAGGGAAACAGGAAGGGACATATACATTCCTGAGCGGTAACCTGCCGCCGCACGGAAGCTTTGATATCCGCTATGATGCGGCACATGAAATACGTCTTACAGTCGGTGACATCTCTGCTGTGATCGATCTGGGAATCGTTACGGAAGGAGGCACGGTTCAGAAATACCTGCAGATGGTTACTCCGGAAAGCATACCGATGGTACTGTACAAAGACGGAAAACCTGCAGCGGTCGTCTTTGAACTTCAGAAATAGGAGGACGCGGGAATATGGCTCTGCATTGTCTCACTGCGGAACACTACAGCCGGATCATGCAAAAATCTGTGACAGCGCTGACGAAGGCCGGGAGTACCAGGTCGCAAAGCTGCTGATGCGGGGACAGGAGTAACGATATGGCAAAATACTGTATGAAATGCGGCGCCGAACTGAGACCGGATTCGAAGTACTGCCTGAAATGCGGAACGCCGGTTCCTGAAGACACAAGTGAGACGGTGACGCCGAAGAAGAAAAGGGCTGTCTCTTCTGCTGAAGTAACCAAAGATAAAGCAGCAGACATTCAGGAAGCGAAGCCGAAAAGGAGCACCAGGAGGAACACGGAACAGACCAGAACAAAGGAAGCTTCGGTGAAGAAAGAAGCCCCTGCCGCAGAACAGGAGAAAAGCACCGGCGGTCTCACAAAAGGTATCTGTTTTCTGCTGGCTGCTGCACTTGCGTTCACCGGCTTTGTCAAACCTGGTTTCTTCCTGAAAAACAGGAAAGAACCGGCTCAGAACATTTCCTATCTTCCTTCCGGCAATAACGGATCTTCAAACACTTCATCCTCTTCCGGACTTCATATGACCGATACAGGGAAGCCTTCTCCGGATGCGGACAAAGTCACACTGACCGTTTCCGACTGCCTGATCGAAGAAGATGTGACATACACGGTCACACCGTCGAACGTCAGAGAAGATAAGAACACCGGCGTCAAAGTCTATACATATGATGTTTCCTCAGATCAGATCCAGGGAACACTGAACGGTTTTATGGAGATCCGGGTGCCCTATGATGATACTTTCTTTGATCCGGGGGAGGATCCGGGAGACTGCATTGCCGTGCACGTGATCGATGAAAACGGCAAGCCCCAGCTGGAACTGTTTGAAGTTGATACGGAGAACAAGGAAGTCATCATATATGCGGAACATCTTTCGAAACGGGAGATATATCACTACAGGAATGCGCCGCTGCTGGAAAAGTATGATCTGAGTTTCGGAAATACCTTCGTAGGAAACCTGTCTTTCAAGGAATGCGCGGAACTGACGATGGATTTCATCAATGATCTCGATGAGATGAGCGAAGCGGAAAAAGGCTACTATTTCAAAAGGGAAGCCATCAATCTCATTATCAAAGCGGGAGTTGGCGGGAAACTGAACATCTTCCCGAAAACACTCAACAACTACATCAACGATACAACAAGCTGGCTCACCAATGCCGCGACGATCGTGGCTCTGGGAGGAGAGTATTCCCAGTCCTATATGGGAGCGGGTCTGGATTCCCTGAGCAAGCTTGGTCTCTACACGTCCATGTGCAAGTTCTCGTATGCGCTCTCCGATCTCTCATCGCCATGGAGAGTCGGGAGTCCGTCCAGAGAAGAAGTGCTGAATGTATATAAGACGATGCTTTCGACAGGACTGGACCGCGCAGGCTCATTTTTCTCAGGCAGCTGGAT
>CADBMY010000019.1 GCA_902795905.1 uncultured Erysipelotrichaceae bacterium | reverse complement strand
AGTGCCATGGCGATCCAGGCCCCGTGCAGACCCATGGTGCGGGTCAGAAGCCACGCCAGCGTAATACGTACACCCCAGATGCTGATGAGGTTCAGCACCGCCGGCACAAGTGTATCACCGGCACCGCGCAGAGCACCTGTAGCCACGATACTGGCGCCGTACAGTGTCTCCGCAAACATCTCGATGCGCAGCACGCTGATACCCAGATCCTGCACTTCCTTGACCGGGGTCAGGAAGCGGAAGACCAGCGGACAGGCAAAGTACATGATCACCGCCATGGCTGTCATGATCGCCATGCCGAAGTATGTCGTCAGCCAGGCAAAGCTTCTGGCCAGATCTTTTCTTTCGGCGCCGATGCTCTGTCCAACCAGTGTCGTAGCAGCAGATCCCGTACCGTAGCCCGGCATGTAACAGATCGATTCTGCCGTCACCGCAAACGAGTTGGCAGCGATCGCCACCGTACCAAGCGGTGCGATGATCCGTGTCTGTACGATCTGAGCAAGGCTTACCGCACTCTGCTCCAGTAACATCGGTAAGCCGATCCGTACCGCCTCACTGACAACTTCGATCTGCGGCAGGAAACTGCCCTTCTCCTTGTTTATCGCCAGCACCGGCGAACGGAACAGACAGCTGATGACCGCGAAGACCGCAGCCACGGCGATCGACAGCGATGTGCCAAGCTGGGCTCCGATCACCCCGAGACCGGCTCCGTAACATGTAAACGAAGCACCAAAGACCGTAACTGTTCTGGTCGGATAGATCAGAATGAAATTGAAGATCACATCAAGAATACACTGCAGGGCTGCCAGAATACTCGGTGTCTTCATATTGCCTGAACACTGCAGCATGCTCTGCATCAGGGAGTTCAGTTCCCGGACCGGCAGAAACATGCAGAAGATCATGAAGTACATACCGGCATCGTGCCACAATGACTGTTCAGCCCCAAGCCAGCGCGGAAGACTCCTGCCTGCCAGGGTGCCAAGTACGGCGATCACCAGTGAGAAACAAAGCGCAATAAACAGTGCCTGCCGCAGAACAGACCTTGCCTTCTCATACTTTCTGGCCCCGATCGCATGGGCTACCTGTACGGAAAAGCCCGCTGAACTGGACCAGATGAAACTGCCCATGAACCACGTACTTGATGCCACAAGACCGATCGCAGCCGATGCCTGGGCACCGAGTGAACCGACCATGGCCGCATCGATATACTGCATCATGATCTCTGTGATCTGTGCCAGCATACCGGGCAGAGACAGCCTGAAAATGACCCCCAGACGTTCTCTGTTGGTCGACTGCGGTTTTTCCAGGATCCTGCTTAACGCTGTACTCTCGCTCATACTTCCCGCCAATTGAAAGGCTGCCTTGGCAGCCTTGTGTTAATCTGTTACTTTCTGCAGATCGTTGTAGTTGATATCTGTCGGTGTTTCACGACCGAACAGTAAGGTCATAACACTGGCGATCTGGGTCTGATCGTTCATTGAACTGATGCGTCCTTCCATACCGCTGAACGGACCGTTCAGGATACGTACGGTATCGCCGACAGCGAAGTCCACAACGACTTTCTTATCGCTCTGGCCCATTCTCCGCAGGATCGATTCCATCTCATCCGGAGATACCGGGAAAGGCTTGGCACCGCCGCCGGAAGAACCGATAAATCCGGTAACACCCGGTGTATTACGCACAACATACCATGCCTCGTCAGTCATCCGCATCTCTACGAATACATAACCCGGAAACATGTTCTTCATCTTCTCGACCTGTTTGCCGTTCTTGATCTCGATCTCAGGTTCTTCCGCAACCAGAACTCTGAACAGATAATCCTGAATACCCATGGATTCAACACGGCGTTCCAGATTCTCTTTTACTCTGTTCTCATGACCGGCATATGTATTAACGACATACCATCTCTTCTGGTGCTCATCATCCAGAATATCATTTACTGCCTGTTCTCTGTTTTCACTCATGTACTTATACTCCTATGCCGATAAATCTGAGCAGATATGCGACAGCGAAATCGCACAGCACAAAGAATAATGCAAAGAAAGCTGTAAAGATCACTACTTCTGCAGTATTTGTTGAAATATCTTTCCACTTCGGCCAGCGAACACGTTTCGCTTCCTTCTGGATGCCGCTCCAGCTAAATGTCTTATCCATAAAAGACCTCCTACTTGGTTTCTTTATGAAGTGTCTTCTTATTGCACTTCGGACAGAACTTATTCAATTCCAGGCGCTTTGTACTTGTTTTTCTGCGGGTCGTGGTATAGTTCCTTGACAGACATTCCGTACAGGCCAAGATCACTTTATCATCCTTCGCCATAACAAAAAACTCCTTAATTGCTTTCTTACTTTAGCATAGACTTTATGACTGAGTCAATGAAGCAGTTTCTCTGATATGAAGAGAGATATACTATTTTATCTTCTCGGGATTATAGGACACCCAGGCATCCCCGTAGTGCTGTCTGGCCAGGATATGACCGTGCAGGTTGAATGTCTCGGCATCTGCACCAAGAGGGTTATCGATGATCCTGTGCAGTACTTTCGGCAGATCCAGTGCTCTTTCCGCCTTGGTATCGGTATAGCCATGCCCGCAGAAGTACCAGTCATACTCACCGACTCTGGCTGTGATCTCTTCTACCTTCTTCGTGAAGTAATGAATATCCAGAACTTCCGGATGCTTCGTGCCGGGTCTTGCGCCTGTAAGTACAGTACCGACACCGCATTCCCTGCCTTCATAGATCGAATCTCCGGTAAACAGATACCGGTTCTTCTTATCCAGGAAGCAGCACAGCCCCTGCGCATGACCGCCGACATGCAGAACTTCCAACTCATGATCACCGCCAAGGGAGATCGTTTCATGGTCTTTGAGACCTATAGCCTTAAAGCGGCGGAACGGCATGACATCTTCATCCTTCCAGTACTTTCTTGTGTCTTCCTTACCTTCCATGAAGTTATGCAGACCTCTTTCCATATCCTCATCCGACATGCTGTTCAGGGTATCTGCACAGTATTCATGACAGTAGATCTCATCCCACTGCACACTGCCGCCGTAATGGTCACCATGTTCATGCGTAACCGCTGTGATCACCGGCTTGCCTGTTAACATCTCGCCAAGTCCGCGCAGATCACCGATACCAAAGCCGTTATCGATGAATACTGCCTTCTCCGGTCCTTCCAGCAGGTATGCCCAGTTATCTGCCATGACATGTGTACACGGTACAAACATCGCCCAGAGATTCTCCCTCAGCTGAAATACACCGACATAGGGATCGATATCATATACCTGCATACCGTACACACCTCTGAGTTTCTCAAGATGTTTTAACAGTACATCATCACATGGTTCCAGTTGTTTCGGCCAGTTATGTAAACCTTTCTGCATAGT
>CADBMY010000018.1 GCA_902795905.1 uncultured Erysipelotrichaceae bacterium | reverse complement strand
TCTTGTGCTGATCAACCGCAGTTCAACCCCGTATGACAAAAATGCCGATCTGCTCATACAGACCGACTTTGATCAGGTATTTCCGAAATTAACTGTCAGATGATCCCCAGATGTTCCGTAAGGATCTGAATACCGATGAAGATGAGCACCAGACCGCCGATGATCTGGGCTCTCTTTCTGTTCTTCTCGCCAAGATATGTGCCGCCGAGTACACCGACGATGCAGAATGCCGCCGTGATCAGGCCGATACACAGCAGCAGACGGACGATATCGACATCCATAAACGAGAAGGTAATACCGGCAGCCAGAGCGTCAATGCTTGTGGCTACAGCCAGCGGAAACATCTCCGCGGGTGTAAATCCGTCACTGACGGTCTCCGCCTCCCCGGCAGAACGTATGGCCGAGATACCAAGCCACAGCAGAAGTCCGAAAGCGATCCAATGGTCAACTGCAGCGATCAGATCCTTGAACTGACTGCCTAACAGCCAGCCGGCAGCCGGCATCAGAGCCTGAAAACCACCGAACCAGAGACCTGTGATCAGAGCATTTTTAAAAGATGTATGCCCTGCCGTCAGTCCCTTACAGATCGAAACCGCAAACGCATCCATGGCTAATCCGGCCGAGATGAAAACATATTCCCAGAAGTACATCATTCCCCCGCGGAATACCATAGCAATGATTCACAGGAAAGGCAAGAAAAAAACGGTAGGTAAATACCGTTTATTCAGCACTGTGCAGTTTATTAGCAAAATACGCTCTGCACTCATCAATGCTCTTGCCCATAGCCACCGACATTTCCTTAAACAGGTAATTCTCTGCTTTCTGCAGATATTCCCCGTCTATAGCCGCCAGCTTCTTATGATTATCAAGCCTGGTTTTGTTTCTGAGATACGATGTTTTTATGATGCAGATCAGATCTTCAAGACTGTCACTTCTCAGCAGCGCAACATACTGACTTTTCATATTTGCCTGCTTATCAGCGAGGGTCTCGATCGCAGGAGCACGCGAAAGAAGATCTTCGATCTCTTCTTCTGTCAGAAGATCCCGCAGATGTCCGCCGGCATTCGCTACCGGAACGATCATCTTTGTCATCCCGCTCTCATCATTAAAAGGAACGAGAATATAGCAGTGCTCTCCTGTACGTTCGCTGACTACGGTCTCCTTTACTCTGCAAACATCTCTTTTGTATACTACAATATCGTTGATTTTGTACATAATATACCTCGCTGCTGCAAGTATATTATATCATTTAATCCCCGTTTTTTTCCCGAGCAAAACGTGAAAAAAGTTCTAGATTATCTGAAGTAAAAAGAATTTCAGGTAATCTGTCTCGGGTACACTGATGAGCCGGGGATGATCGCATGCGGCATGCGTTTCCGTGATGATGCGCAGGGTCACACCGGCTGCTTCCGATGCCTCTTTGAGCATCTGCCGGAAGGTCTCCGTATCCATGAAATGCGAACAGGAACAGGTCGCAAGATACCCGCCTCTTTTCACCAGTCTCATACCGTATGTATTCAGTCTCAGATACCCGTTATAGGCATTGCGCAGCGTGCTTCTGCTTTTGGTGAATGCCGGCGGATCAAGGATGATCACATCAAACTTCCGGTGTTCCTGCAGATATGACTGCAGTTCTTCAAAGACATCTCCCTGCCGGAATTCAACACGGTCCTCCAGATGATTCAGCACGGCATTTGTCCTGGCTGTATCCAGGGCTGTATCGGAAATATCAAGAGCTGTGACGGAGGCTGCCCCGCCGTAAGCCGCATTCAGGGCAAAGGAACCGGTATGCGTGCAGCAGTCCAGCACATCCATGTTTCCGGCGATCTTTCTGATCTCAAGACGGTTGTACTTCTGGTCCAGAAAGAAGCCTGTCTTCTGTCCGTTCAGGATATCGACTTCATACAGGATACCGTGCTCATTGATGATCACCTTATCCTTCGGTTCCGGACTCAGGGCTTCATACCATCCCGTATACTGGGCAAGACCTTCCCGGCGCCGCAGATCGCCGTCATTCCGCTCATAGATGCCGCTGACAGTAACGCCGTATTCCTGCAGACCGCTGACCAGAGCTCTGTAGATCACATCCCGGCGCAGATCGATACCGTAGGAAGAGACTTCCGTGACCAGGATATCCCCGTATTTGTCTATGGTCAGTCCCGGCAGACCGTCCGCCTCACCGTGGATCAGCCGGCAGTTGGCGAAGTCTTCTCCCATGATCTCACGGCGGTACTTCAGAGCATATGCCGTACGTCTTGCGAAAAAGGCATCATCAAACTTCTCATTGGCATTGTGATCAAGAATACGTATGCGTATCTTTGAGTTTGCACTGTAAAGTCCGGATCCGAGATAATTGTGCTTTCTGCCGAAAACATCAACGATACTGCCGTTTTCCGGCTCGGCACTGATCTCCGTGATCTCATCTTCATATACCCACGGATGTCCGCCGCGGATGCGTTTCTCCTGCTTCGGGGTCACCGTACAGGCTGTAAATGTTCTCTCTGTTTTCATACAAGTAATATTATCATGTTTGTTTCTTTCTAGTATAATAATTGGGCTATGGTATTCAGTTCACTGACATTCCTGTTTGCTTATCTGCCGCTTGTGCTGCTGGCCTATTTTACCGTACCGCTGCGTTTCCGCAATCTGGTGCTGCTTCTGGTCAGCCTTTTCTTCTACGGCTGGGGTGAACCAGTCTATGTCCTGATCATGATTGCTTCGATCACCATCAACTGGTTATTCGGTCTGTATATTGCCAAGTACAGAGATACCGCTCCGGTCAAGGCTAAACGGGGACTCGTGCTGTGCATCGTTTTTAACCTGCTCCTGCTCGGTTTCTTCAAGTACTGGGATTTCCTCGCGGTCAACCTGAACCGGCTGAATATACGCTTTATCAAGCCTCTGAGACTGGGTCTGCCGATCGGTATCAGCTTCTATACGTTCCAGACGATGTCCTACCCGATCGATCTCTGGCGCGGGGAGACGACCGTACAGAAAAGCATTGTACGCTTCGGTGCCTATGTCAGTATGTTTCCGCAGCTGATCGCCGGTCCGATCGTACGCTATACGGATATTGCCGAACAGCTGGAAGAACGCAGCACGGATACCGATAAGTTCTATCACGGTGTCATGCGCTTCCTGTGCGGTCTTGCCAAGAAAGTACTGCTGGCCAACCGTGTCGGCATGATCTTTGAAGAGATCTCCGTACTGCCGTCCTTCAGCCAGTCTGCACTGACCGCCTGGATCGGTATACTTGCCTATGCATTCCAGATCTATTTTGACTTCAGCGGTTATTCCGACATGGCGATCGGTCTCGGTAAGATCTTCGGCTTTGACTTCCTTGAAAACTTCAACTACCCGTATATTTCCCGCTCCGTCACGGAGTTCTGGAGACGCTGGCATATGTCTCTGTCCTACTGGTTCCGTGATTACGTATACATTCCCCTCGGCGGCAACCGCTGCGGTCTTCCCCGGCAAATCTTCAACATCACCGTTGTCTGGCTGCTGACGGGATTCTGGCACGGTGCTTCCTGGAACTTTGTGCTCTGGGGTGTCTTCTACGGCTTTGTGCTGATCATCGAAAAGATCTTCCTGCTTAAGCACCTGCAGAAACTGCCGGCCTGGGTCGGACATCTCTATACGATCCTGATCGTATTGTTTGCCTGGGTCCTGTTTGCCTTTACGGATATTGCCAAAGGCATGACTTACTTCTCCTACATGATGGGCTCCCAGGGTCTTGTCAACGGTCTCGCTCTGTACTATCTGCGGGATGCCGGCATTCTGTTAGTCATCTGTGCGCTGGCTTCCACACCGTACTTCCGCGATCACTTCTCTGTCTATGACACAAAGCTGAAATATGCGGCACCGGTGCTTGCCTTGCTGTGTCTGTTTGTATGTACGGCCTTCATCGTTGATGCCTCATACAATCCGTTCTTATACTTCAGGTTCTGATGATGAAAAAACACATGACGGAAAAACTGACTGTACTGCTGTTTCTCGGGTTTATCGGGATCCTTTCGTTATGCAATCTGTTTGTTCCGCAGAAGACATTTTCTGACAACGAGAACCGTCCCCTGGCATCCTTTCCGCCCCTTTCCGGTATCTTCTCCGGTCATTTCGACGATGACTTTGAGACCTGGTTCAGCGATCAGTTCATCGCCCGCGATCTCTGGATCGAAGCCAAGTCCTTTGTGACCCTTCACACCGGCTCCCTGCAGAACAACGACGTATACAAGGCAAAGGACGGCAGTCTGATCAGACGCTTTCAGACCTACGACGAACGCACG
>CADBMY010000017.1 GCA_902795905.1 uncultured Erysipelotrichaceae bacterium | reverse complement strand
TCTGTTGTGATCTTTCTGATCTTCTTTTATCCAAGGATCAGACATCAGTCATACAGGGAGATCATCATTGCCTCCCTGTACTATTTCTCCTATGTTTTTATTCTGTACGAGACTGTATTTCCCCTTTGTACATCTTTAGCACAGATCAAAGAACCGGCAGGTTCCTATAACCTGATTCCGTTCATCGATATCATACACCATCATGCCGGTGCCTACTCCGAGGTTTTTCTGAATATTCTTCTCTTTATGCCCCTCGGTATCATGCTGCAGGTTTACCGCCGGCATGCCTTAGCCCCAACTCTTGGGATCCTGCTTACGGTCAGTCTGCTGATCGAGCTCCTGCAGCCGCAGCTGAGTCCCTGGCGTACCGGTGATATTACCGATGTGATCACCAATGTCTTCGGCGGGCTTTTGGGATGGTATCTGGCAAAGAAGTTTATTTCTGCGCGTTTCTCTCCCATTCCATAACGATCAGCTCACCGACCTCGGTATACCCGTGGTCCAGTAACAGTGCTTTCAGGTCTTCCCTCTCCGGCGGTATCGAGATCGTCAGACGGGGCAGGCCTTTTTCTTTTACGGCATATTTCGCAAATGCCAGGCATTTGTCCAGATCCCCATCCATATAGCCGATGAACCAGCCTCTGTGCTCCAGCATGCGGCATCCCAGCACGATCACGCTTTCACCGTCGGTATAGACCATCTTTCTCTCTGTCAGGTATCTGTACAGGTCCTCGCCATAGTGCATGAATGTTCGGTTCATGGCCATGAAACGTCCCCAGGAAGCCTGGTTCCTGCTGATCAGAGCTGTCGCTTCGGCAGGATCTTCCACGATCCGGAAACCGGTGACTTCCTCAGCCTCCTTCGGCTCGATATAATACTCGACCATGGCTGCCGCCAGATGAAAACCGTAGTTTTCTGCGAGATGCTTACTGCCGATGTTCCTGCGTCCGGTAAACATGGCGACAGACTGTGCGCCTGTCTCGTCTGCCAGCCGCATATACTCCTTGTATATTTCGGTGCCGACACCCATCTTCTGGTATTCCTTCTTGACCCGCAGGATCTCCAGCCAGCCGCTGCCGTCCGGCATCACCGAATACTGGCCCATACCTGCCGGTACACCGTCTACGTAAGCAATCGTCATCTCACCGGTATTTCCCTGATTCTCCAGAAAGAAGAACCGGTCATCATACATATAACCGTAGCCGGGTATGGCACTCTCTTCAATGGCGAGAAGATCATCCAGATCCTTCATCTCTGCTTTTCTTGTCGTGATCATAATATCCTCCTAGACGAATACACTGCCGCCGATAAACTCACGCATGATCGAATTGTTCGGAATCAGATCATCATCCGGCAGTTCCACGAAGAACTCCAGGAACGACAGCATTCTCTGTGCTTCCGGGTATTCTTCCTCTTCCGGTGTGATCTCCATGAGTAAGGGTCTCGCATACTTCTTCAGTACAGCCAGTTCATAGATACACTGACTGTTGAAGAAAACATCTGCCTCCCCGTTATACGGGATGATATTGACATCCTCACCGGCTCTGACCTTGGGCCAGGCACTGATCGTTGCGGCTGCGTTATGTCCGCGTGTACGGCTGTCTCTGACCATTCTCCTGAGCATTCTGGCATCGGTCGTACTGATCCGGTTATAGCCGTCGATATTCAGCTGCGTCATCGGACTGATGTAGATCCTGTATTTCTCATCATCGTTCATCTGTGCCGTCAGCTGCGGATTCAGGGCATGGATACCTTCGATCACGATCGGCTGAGTTGAGTCGATCGAAGTGATCCGCTTGCCGAAGACCTTGGTTCCGACAATAAAGTCAAACTCAGGTATATCTACTTTCTTTCCTGCAAGCAGATCATTGATCTGCTGGGTAAACAGTTCGACATCTACAGCGTTCAGACTTTCAAAGTCCTTCTCTCCGTCCGGACCCAGCGGGGTCTCGGAGCGCTCCTTGAAGTAGTCATCCGTACCGAGATACAGCGGTCTTTCACCGGTTACCCGCAGCTGTATGCATAACCTCTTCGCAAATGTCGTCTTGCCGGATGAGGAGGGTCCTGCCACGAGGATGATGCGCTTATGTGTACGATGGATCTCTTCAGCGATCTCTGACAGTTTCTTGGCATGCAGGGCCTCTGACAGCAGGATCAGATCCTTGTAATCATTCTCCAGGATACGCTTGTTTATATCTGCCGCAAACGTAACCCCCAGCAGTCTGTCCCAGCGTGTTTCCTCCGCAAAGACTTCATATACTTTTTTCTGTTCGACATATTCCGGCAGCTGCCCGGGTTCATTCTCGGTCGGGAATCTGAGCAGGATACCGTTCTTATACCGTCTGACTTCAAACTGACGCAGATATCCGGTGCTGCATACCAGCTCCGTATAGAAGATCGCTACTTCATCTTCCAGTGTATATACCTTGGCTCCGGTCAGATCCGGCAGATTATGGACCATGTCCAGTCTTTCTGTCAGGTGATTCTCCTCGAGGAATTCGAGCAGTTCTTCCCGCGGCAGCGTACGGCCGACGATCGGCAGATCTTCTTCGACCATCCTGCGCATCTTCTCTTCGATCAGTGATGTCACGGTCTTGTCCACACCGCCGGTACGGATCGTTGAATACAGTCCCTTACTGAGGGTATTGTCGATGGTCACCCGGACATGTTTGCCAAGCAGCGCATGTACAGCCCGGATATACAGGAAGGACAGCGATGCCTGGTATGCCGCAAAAGCCCAGCGGTCCCGCATGTCGAGAAGCTGGATCGTACAGTCTTCACCGACGGCCTTGTTCAGGCTGTAGGTAACCCCGTCAATGCGGCATAAAAGGATCGTATACGGAAGTGCTTCCTGTACTTCTCTTACGGCATGTTCAACCGTTACCGGCAGATCGTACTCTTTATCAAAGACGATACCGTCAATTGTTTCCAGTTTCAGTTTCATAGCTGATGTTCGGCAATATACTGTTTTACGGCATTCAACTCGGCATTGGTGATGTGACAGTATCCGTGGGGATTCTTATCCAGATAATCCTGGTGATACTCTTCCGCATCATAGAAATTACGCAGAGGATCAGCCTCCGGCGCAAATACCGGGTATATGCTTTTCCTTTCTTCAAATACTCGGCGGATCAGTTCGCCGTCTTCTTCGTTATCATAATAGACACCGGTCTGGTACTGACTGCCGATGTCATGACCCTGCTGGTTATATACCGTCGGATCGATGCACAGGAAATAGATATCCAGCAGCTGCTTCAGACTGACTTTATTCTCGTCATACTCGGTCTTTACCGTCTCCCTGAACCCGGTCGTATCCGTCTTGACCTGTTCATATGTCGGTGCTTCGGTATGTCCGTTGGCATACCCTACGGTCGTACTGACCACTCCCGGTACGATCTTGAGCACTTTCTCCATGCCCCAGAAACACCCGCCGGCTAAATAAATCGTCTTCATCAGTGCATCATCCTTTCCTGACGTATCTTTCTGACCGCTGCGGTCAGATCTTCTTCTTCGCTGACTGTCCGGTAAGCCGAAAGCTCTGCCATCCACGGCAGCTGTTCATTCACCCCGTATACGATGATCTGTGCATGGCTTCTCAGCATCCTCTGCAGCTCTTCGCGGTCTTCCTCTTTGTACAGGGTCATGTCGGCGATCGTCGGATCGATGCCTTCTTTAACCAGCTGCACAAAGGCCATACCGGCAAAAGATACTGCCTCTTCTGTCACCAGGATCAGGATCTCCTCTCCGTGGTTCAGTATTCTCATCCTGTTCAGTTCTTCTTCCATATGCACAAGACACCTCCCGGGAACGTTTAAGTTCTGATTATCCGGACAAACAGAAATACGAATAAAACAGCATGCAGATACTGTATTATCCGTGTTTCTGAGCTAATTAATATTTTATCATAGGACTTCTCTGTCCGTCACGCTATCCTCTCGGCATGTACATACGTCCGGTATACAGGACTCCCCTGTGTACATGTCTGCAGGGTCAGGATCTCTCTTCCCTCCTCCCGCTGAAAGGGTTCCGGGTCTTCCGGAAACAGGCCTTCCATGACCTCATATACCGCATAGGTATAGGTTCTGCCGTCACGGTAAAGCAGAGAGATCTCATCTCCCTGCTTTAACTCTGCGATCTTCTGAAACCAGCAGAACGAACAGAGAAAACCGTTTCTGGCACTGTGGGCAGCGATAGCCGTATTGCCTCCGGATGTCCCCGGCACATCGCTTCCCTCGATCAGTCCCGCATGCGTCTGCAGGATATCCGTCTCCGTACTGTCAGCGACCGGGCATTCCACAGACAGTGCCGGTATCCGCAGAATACCGACGGTGCCCTCCGGAAGCTCTGTCTCTTCCCTGACTGCTTCCGTTACCTCTTCGCAAAGCCGGACAGCCTTTGCCCGGTATGTCCTGTCTTCCCGCACACGAGCACAGGCGGAGATGACCCCGGCACCCGACAGGATCACCCCCGCGAGGATCAGGATATGTCGTTTCGTCAGATGTCTGAACAGCAGTTACGGTTTCCTCCGGCTGCCCAGTACGATACTGACAGCACCCAGAAGGATCAGAATACACGGTATCAGTAATACAGGTTTATCAATACCGGTACGCACATTCTTTACCGTCACACCGGGTGCCCGGTTATGCTGTGTGACAGTATTCGTCGATACGGTCAGGCTGTCCATCCGGATCACTGCCGTATTGGAAATATCCGTATCAAACTGCGGTGTAACGATAACACAGCGGACGGTCTCGGAAGCTTTCGCAGGTATTGAGATCTGCCACGTCACGGTATGCCCCTTCAGCTTTCCGTCATGGTCACTGCTGGCATACCCGACTTCCTTTGGCAGTTCATCGGTGATCAGCACTTCCTGTTCCGTATCCTTCGGATTATGTACAGTGATCGTATAGACATAACGCTTACCGCCGTCCATCGTCTCCTTCACTTCCGAAGCCCCGACAACATTTCTGACCATCTTGACCGGCATCTCCATCACATAGTTTACGGTCGTATTGGACGGTATCTTCTCACCTTCCGCCTCGAGCACTGCAGTATTGCGTATCGCCTTTCCGGCTGCGCTGTCCTTTACCCGGACCGTAAAGTGTACTTTTACCGTTTCCCCGGCTTTGGCATTGACATTCCAGACGACCGTATTCCCTTCAAGACTGCCGCCGTCCTCCGCCTTAACAAACACGGTCTCTTCCGGCACCGTATCCCGCAGGACAAACGTACGGTCTTCACTGCTCTTTCTGACCAGGATCTCATAGCGCAGCTCTTCGCCTGCCTTCACCGCTTCACCGTCGATCTCCGTATCACCGCGGTACACTTTCTTGACCGGTGTCAGCAGTGTCTTGTTTTCCGTCGTATTTGTCTTCCTTGTGATCTCATCCATCGTTACCTCAGCGGTATTCCGTATCGTCACGCCTTCTTCCTTCGGCTGAAAGCGGAAACTGACGGTCTTTTCGGCATGGGCAGGCAGCACGATGTGCCAGACAAGCACACCGTCTTTCACACTGCCCTCATCCGAAGCACTGACGAAGGTGATCTCTGCCGGCAGCGGATCACGGATGATCATGCGTGTCTCCGCATCACCGGGATTTCTGACCGTTACCGTGTAGGCATATGTCTCTGCGACTCTGATATTCTTTCCGTTAATGTCATTGCCCTGCAGGTCTTTTACCGCCTTTACAGGATCAGCCGGGGTCATGTTGGTTACGGTATTTGTCTCATATTCGGTATCCGTGATCTTTGCGTATGCGGTATTGACGATTGCGATACCGTCCCCTTCTGCCCTGACCTGAAAACCCAGTGTCATCTTCTCTTCCGGTTTCAGTTTGAAGGAAGGCCAGCTCACCTCACCGTCTTTCAGTTCACCGTCATGATCCGCCTCCAGGAATACACAATTTGCGGGCAGCGGATCTCTGACCGTATATGTACGCACGGTCTTTGTCGTATTCTCCACATCGATACGGTAATACAGGGTCTCGCCGTTTTCGACAAACTTCCCGCTGATATTCTCATTACGGCTGTTATACACCGACTTGCGCGGCTTGGCGATCTCACTGTCATCCCTGGTGTTTACGATCTCTCCGTACGCCGTATCACCGGTGATCCTCAGCCGATGTCTTTCTCCGTCTGTATCGGTCAGGCACGAGTCTTCACTCAGGGCATAATCATAGATACCCTGCGGCTTCAGCGTGATCAGGCTTCCGTTTTCCTCTTCGAGATATCCCTCCGGCACGGATGTCTCTGAAAGACCCCAGTCACCGGCCTCGAGACCGTGAATGATCAGTGTCTTCTCTTCCCCCAGAACCATGCGGGTTCCTTCTTCTTCCTTCTCGGCATATCCGCTTACGGTGTACTCTCCCGGCATCTGCTGCGACAGGATCACATACTTTTCCTGAGCTTCACTGTCTGCCGGTCTTGTGAACAGGAACTCTATACCTTCGGTACTGTCACCGATCCCGGTCTTCTTCAGGCAGAGATCATAGAGATGCACGATATTGACGATCTCCGGTGTCGCCGAAGCTGTAACGTTCAGCGATCTCCCGTCTTCTGCTTTCTTTACCGTATAGGTGATCTGAACATCCTCACCGAAGGTGTACTGCCTGACCGTACGGTCTTTGACTTCACTGATCCGGTAGGTGTATTCCCCGGGTCTTGTGAAGACGATCCTGCCGAAGCTGACCGGGGTGACGGTTTCCTCACAGTGCACTTTTGTCTCATTTGTCTCCGGCATCGGTGCATCTTCTGTTACTCCTTCGATCCTGAATGTGAAGTCTTCCGGACGCACTTTCTCCCCAAGTATGCGCTTGGTGATCCTGACTTCTGTCTCGGCGTACTGATCTTCCGTTTCTACGGTATATCTGTTGGTAAAGACGGCTTCTCCGCTCTCATTGGAGATCTTGTATGTTATCCGTGCTTCACCGTTTCCGGTGCGTCCGCCGGTGCGTGTTTCCGCATCACTGAGTGTAACAGCCGGGGTAATGCTTAATGCCTGCAGTGTATCCGCACTCTGGATATATCCGGAGCCGCCTGCCGCAAAGCCGTCTCTGCCCATGGCTCCGCCGCCGTACCAGCCGCCTCCGCCGCCGCCGTTCAGACTGCCGTAAGCTCCGTAACCGAAACCGGCATTGACCATCGTGCAGCCGGGTGTGCTTGAGAGCCTTCGTGAATGACCGCCAAAGGTCTGGGTACCGCCTGTCGGGTGATGGGCATCCTCAGCACCGTAACCGCCGTAATCCCCTTCAAGACCGCCGCCGTCACCGGTAGGAGCACGCCACGAAGCAGACCGGCTGTTATCTTCCTTCTGTCCCCTGCCCATATCCTGTCCGGCACCGCCGCCTCCCCCGGCTGCGATCACCACTGCATTCTTATGATCCGCATACCGGGACAGCTGTCCGTCCGCGATCAGTTCCGACTGGATCGAGGTAGCTCCGCCGCCTCCGGCACCCCAGTTCAGTGTTTCCGTACCGCCGCCGGTGCCTTTCCAGCCATTGGATGTACCGCCGCCGTTCCAGCCGCCTGCCGCATTGCCGTATCTGCCTATGGACTGCCCGGCACCGCCTACTGCGACATACAGCACATCGCCCCTGTTCAAAGCGACAGTTCCTCTGGCATAGCCGCCCTGACCTCCGAGATACGAAGATGATGTATTGCCGCCCTGGCCGCCCCAGACTTCCAGATGGTAGTAACCATCGGCAGGAGCCTCAAAACTCTGGATATTTCCGGTATAGGCAAATGTCAGTGTCTCATCGGCAGGTTCGATCTCCTCATTCGTGATCGTTCTGCTTACCTGACCTTCTTCTACGGTATATGTCACCGTGTAGACCGTATCATCTGTCTCATACCCGAACTGTCCGTCATCCAG
>CADBMY010000016.1 GCA_902795905.1 uncultured Erysipelotrichaceae bacterium | reverse complement strand
TCTGACAGGATCTCACAGCTCAGATGCACAGCTTCTTCTATATTCATATTCGAAGCGTCGAAGGCATCCCTGATCGCGACCTCCATGCGTTTATCAAGACCGGTATTGCTCAAGAGATTCTCGCAGTAGAACCGGTAACCCTGCGTACTGGGGATACGTCCGCTCGACGTATGTGTCTTCTCGAGGTATCCCATCTCTTCCAGGACCTGCATGTCATTTCTGATCGTGGCGCTGGAATACGGCAGGTGGTACTTAGTCTGGAGAGCTTTGGAGCCGACAGGCTCCGCAGTGCGGATGTATTCGTCAACAATTGCTTTAAAGATCTCGATTCTTCTCGGTGTCAACATTTCTCTCCGCCTCCTTTAGCATTCTATCTGTCCGACTGCTAAAAGTATATAACACCCTTTTAGCACTGTCAACATCAGTGTGCTAAAATCTTCCTCATTCATAAAAGAAAGGACAGCTTCCTGTCCTTCCTGTGTACTATACCAATGTCTTATTTACTGTATACGATCAGTCTGGTGATCCCATGCCCGTCAAGATATACGGTCTGTTCCCCTGCAAAAGGATCCGAACTGAAGAAACGGATCTTCCAGATATCTTCTGTTTCATCATAGAACTTCTGGATCAGATCATACTCTATCGTCACTTCTTCTCTGGCAATATCCTCCGGCAGGACAAAGTCGACAGTCTCGGTATGCACAAATCCTTCCGTTCTGATCTGCTGATCCCTGCCGATGATCAGGCTCAGGCTGTTTCTTTCTTCCTTATAGGAGAATGACCCGTATTCGATCATCCCGGGATACTGCTGATACGTTGCTGTTCCCGGCTGATGGTCCAGCCAGGCATCATAGCCTGTGATACCATCCAGCAGATCTTTCGGCACTTCGGCGATGATGAACCAGCCGGCCATGTCGGTCGTGTAAACTTCGGGATCATTGGTCTGTCTGACGATCACGGAGAATACCTGATGATCGGTACTGATGTCATCTGCGGCATAGCGGAAGGTTCCGCTTGAAGCCGATACATAGGCAAGCACGAGCGTATGATCTTCAAAGAAGCTCTCATCATACACGGATACGGTCTCATCAAAGGACGGTACTTCGAAATGACTTTGATCCAGGATAAGAATATCTTCAAAGGTACTTCGCAGATTTCTCAGCTCTTCTGCCGTTTCGGCTTTATATACCGGAAGATGACGGTAGGAACTGATCAGCATCGTCTCAGGATTCAGACTCTCGGTAAAGATCCTGCTGTCATCGGACCATCCTGCCCATGCTGTTTTCACATTCACCTGTATGCCTCCGGAAGATCCGTTTTCCGCAAAGTACGCTTCCGCCTTTGCCCGGCATCTTTCGCTCTGTGCTTCTGAACCCGATACATCAAAGGCTCTCTGCCAGAGAAGTATCGGAAACTTCGCTCTGATATCCCCTGCATAATAGCTGCCGTCGCGCGGCTGCCAGTATTCCTTTACCGGATAGATATCTTCGCTGTCGGATGATGTATCAAACGTGATCACAGTCGGAATACGTGATCCGCTCTGATGGCTGACCTTTTCCCCGTCATAGGCATACCTTTCACACATGATCCAGGCATAGACTGCCGTACTGTCCTTTTCCTGTACGATCTTCATCACATCCGCATCCACGGCGGTAAACCCCGGCCGCGGATCCGCTGTATAGCCATGGTGTTCCATCGCAGCCGCCTCCAGTGATCTTGCGAGCTTTTCGTCCATCACTGTATCAGCTGCAGGATCACTCAGGAAACCTATTCCTGCAATGATACACACAAGCACCGATACGATGATGATCCAAAGCGCAGGCTTACGGTAGCTGAGAATACTCCTGATACGCTGTTTTACGCCTGTTTTGCCGAACGCTACCGGGTAGGCAGTGATCATGCGCCGCTGCATTCTGCACGCAAGCAGAGCCTCGGAATAGGCTGCCATGTGCTGTCTGTCCATGGTCCTGATCACCTTCTCATCACAGGCTGCTTCAATATCCCGGCACAGAAGAATATAGGCAAGCCAGCACAGCGGATTGAACCAGTGGATACTCAGCACCAGCCAGCCAAGCGGTTTCCACCAGTGATCGCGTCTTTGCAGGTGTGCCCGCTCATGACTGATGACGCTCTTTTTCACCTTCTCATCGAGCCCGGAAGGAAGATAGATCAGCGGACGGATGATCCCCAGAATAAACGGTGAAGAGATATCATCGCATACCATGATGTCCTCTTCTTCAGGAATCGAAGCCGATACCGTTCTTTTCAGTTTCAGGTAACTGAACAGTGCATACGCAAGCATCAGTACCACGCCGATGATCCAGACAGCGGTAAACACGTTCATGAATCCCTGCACGGTACCAGACCCAACGCTCTGACTGACAGTATTCGTACTGTAGTGGATCGGCTCGGAAGTTTCATTGATCACGGTAATGCCCGCATTGATCAATGAGATCTGAGCTGTATCCGTAACAGGCAGTTTCACATGCGGGATCAGACTGAAGGGACCGGGCAGTGAAACCGGACAGACAAGTCTTATCCCAACCAGTCCCCAGAGCACACAGTATATCCATTTCGGAGACTTCTGCAGGAGAAAACGCAGCGGGATCACAGCCAGGATCAGCCATCCTGCTTTAATACTCATCCTCAGGATCCCCAGAAATACAGCACTCATGTCAGTCTTCCTTTCTGAAGGCTTCGATCATCTTCTGTATCTCTTCTGCTTCTTCAGCAGTGAGCTTCTTGCCGGAGACAAAGGCAGAAATAAATGCCGGCAGTGAACCGCTGAATGATTCTTCTATGATCTGTCTGCTTTTCTGTGCATAGAAGTCTTCCTTTGTGATCCGGGAGGTAACGATGCCGTCAACATTCTGAAGAAGCCCCTTCTCACAGAGCTTGCGCAGAACCGTATACGTTGTCGGTTTCTTCCAGTTCAGCTCCTTCTCGCATACTTTGACGAGATCCCCGGAAGAGATCGGTTCATGCGCCCAGACGATATCCGCAAATCGTTCCTGCACAGCGCCGAGTTCCATATCTTTCATCCTGTACACCTCCCGGTTTATTCGTATAAACCACACGCTTAGTTTATCGTGATAAACCAAATTCGTCAAGCCTATCTCCTGAAAGAAAAAAGAGCTCTGCGCTCTTTACTTCCGGTTCCTGCTTCCGGTATAGATCATGACTGCATATACACAGGCAAAGGACAGCGGTCCGTACAGATATGCCGAAGCTGTCCAGACAAACGGTGTATGCCTGGCAAGCGCAAAGATCCAGCCGATCAGCGGCCATACAACAAGCCCGATCAGCAGACAGATCACCCCAGAATACAACGCATAGAGAAGCGGTTTATCTTTCATCTGTATACTCCCTGTATCTGTACTTTATCATGAATATCACATCTTCTTCCATTCCCGGCATAAGAAAAGCTGTAATGAGTTATTCCCATTACAGCCTGTTTCCCTTAGTCACCGTAAGGCTGTGTCTTATCCTCTTCGAAGTACTTCAGAGAGAGTTCCTTCAGCTTGCCGGATTCCTGCAGCTCAGCGATCGTGGCATTGACTTCCGCGATCAGTGTGTCGTTGTCACCGCCCTTGACAAACGGAATTGCCATGTAGGTGCTGGTTTCATCAACAGTCTTGAAGGCACCGCCCTTGGTCTTCATGAAGTCCTGGAAAGACGCATCCGAGTTGATCGTCGCATCGACCTGGTGATTGCCGAGCATCTCCAGCGTCTGATCCAGTGTCTCTACACCCTGTACCTCGGCACCATACTGCTCACCGATCTCCATGTATGTGGAACCGATGGAGTTGGCTGTTGTCTTGCCTTCAAGATCCTCAAACTGTTTGATCTCCTCATCATCTTCGTTAACGATCAGCACTGCCTTGTCATACAGATACGGATCAGAGAAGTCATATGTCGCTTTACGTCCTTCCGTAACATCGACACCGTTGATGACCATATCGATCGTACCGGCTTCCATACCGATAAACAGTGTATCCCAGGGTGTAGGTGTAACTGTCAGCTTGACGCCAAGATGATCAGCGATTGCCTGTGCGACCTCCACATCATAGCCGATGATCTCTCCGTTTTCTTCAAAGGAGAAAGGCTGCCAGTTGCCTTCAAGACCGACTTTCAGCTCTCCTGCCTCTTTGATCCTGGCAAGATGATCTTTCTCTTCAGCAGCCGGAGAAGCTGCAGGTTTCTCCCCTGCACATCCGGCAAACAGTACTGCGGAAACAGTAAGCAGTGAACAAATCAGTTTTTTCATTTCTTTTCCTCCCTTATCAGTCCTGTACGGTTCTCTTCGAGCCGCAGGAATTCTCTGGTCCTCTCTTCTTTCGGATTCCGGAAGAATTCTTCTGAGCTTCCCTGCTCAACGATCTTTCCTTCCTCCATGAAGATGACCTTATTGGATACATTTCTGGCAAATTCCATCTCATGGGTAACAACGATCATCGTTACTCCCTCATTTGCCAGTTCACGCATGACACCTAGCACTTCTCCGATCAGTTCGGGATCCAGTGCCGATGTCGGTTCGTCAAAGTAGATGATCTTCGGGTTGGCCGCCAGAGCACGGGCAATCGCCACACGCTGCTGCTGACCTCCTGACAGCATGCTTGGATAGTGATCTTTCCTTTCCAGCATACCGACACGCTCCAGCATCTCAAGACCGATCTTCTCGGCTTCCTTCTTATGCATATGTCTTGCGACCATCAGACCAATCGTCACATTCTCCAGTGCTGTCTTGTTGCGGAACAGGTTATAGTTCTGAAAGACAAAGCCTGTTTTCTTCCGGATCTCAGCGATCTCCTTTGCGGACGTATGCGCCATATCATAGGACTTGCCGTCAAAGATCATCGTGCCTTCATCTGCCGTCTCCAGATAATTGAGACACCGCAGAAGTGTTGTCTTACCGGAACCGCTGGGACCAAGGACTGCAATCACATCACCTGTTTCCACGGTCAGATCGACACCGTCAAGGACTTTCAGGTCATCGAAACTCTTCTTAATATTCTTTATCTCTAAAAGTGCCATGCGATCACCCCTTACTGCCGCCGTATGAGTCAAGTTTTCTCTCACCCCAGCGCTGCAGCCATGTCAGTACCGTAGAGAAAAGCAGATAGATCAAGGCAACCTCGACATACAGCAGCATGAACTGGTATGTCTTGCCGGCTATACGCTTGGTGACCATATACATCTCTGCATATGTGATATTGGAAGCCAGAGACGTATCCTTGACCATTCCGATCAGGGAATTGCCAAGTGACGGGAAAGCCGTTCTGAAGGCCTGCGGAAGCACGATATGCCACATGATCTGGCGGTAATTCATACCGACACAGTATCCGGCTTCCAGCTGTCCTGTGGATACAGATTCAAGAGCTCCGCGCATCGTCTCCGCACAGTATGCGCCTTCATTCAGGGAAAAGACAAGTACGGCTGCCGGAAAAGCACTGATCTTGATACCAATGGAATTCAGGCCGAAATAGCCGATCGCCAGCTGTACCATCAGCGGTGTACCGCGGATGATCCAGATATAGAATCTGCAGATCTGCGTCAGCACCGGTACTTTGGCATACTGGATCATGGCGACGATCACAGCAATCACGATTGCAAACGCAAAGGCAACCACCGTTAGAGGAAGGGTCATCTTCAGACCGGGTATAAGTATCTTCAGAAACGAATCCAGAAACAAATTCCATTGATCTGCAGCACTCATCTTCGATTCCTCCTCAACAAAAAAGTATTTTATAACACACAACAGTTTTCTGAAACAGCAAATTACCAAGAAACAGGAAATATGATACAGATAGCAGATATATCATCCGGATGGTAAAGAACCCTGCAGATTCCATCCCCTGACCGTAACATCACGTAAAAAGGCTGTACCAGTCTGTTTACTGATACAGCCTTTACTGTCACTCACTGTCGGTGCAGTAGCGGTAGCCTCTGCCCCACAGAGATCTGATCATCCTGGGCTTGGAGGGATCCTTTTCGATCTTCTCCCGGATATGTCTCAGATGTACGGCAATGATACTGTTTGTCTCAAACGGTTCACATCCCCAGATCTCTTCATAGATCTCATCGGAGGTAAATACACGGTCGGGATTCCTCAGCAGGAAATCCAGAATGTCGAATTCCTTCGGTGTCAGATGTTCCCTGCGGCCGTCGGTTACCACCGTCATATCATCATAATTCAGTACAGGTGTCATACTTATTTACCTCTGTCTTCAATAAACTGCTCCAGATCTACCTGACCGTCTTCATACGGCCATTTCTCATAATCGTTAGGCCAGATCGTGACCTCTCCGTACTGGGCAAGATACTTCAGCTGATCTTCCGTGAAAGTCTCCTTACTGCTGTAATGCCACTGGTTCCAGGAGTTATACCAGGCCCTTCCGTCATCATCATTTTCCGGTGCTTTGTCGGTATTCACGAACATCGTATGGATCTGATATCCGCGGTACTGATCGTAATCACCGTAAAACCAGTCAATATCCTGCTGACGCTTCTGATCGATCATATCCAGCACTTCACGGTAATCATCGAATCGGCTTGTCGGAATCGATACAGCAACTCTGACATTACAGCCGTTGATCCAATCTTCGCCATTTTCCTGATCAACCAGTCTGCCGAGATCCCGACAGTCTGTCATCGCATCGTATGTGTAAAGCAGATAGTTTCCTTCTTTCGTCGTATATTTTCTGGCCTGACCGAAGCCTTCCGTCGCAAATGCCGCATAGCCAAACAGCAGCGTGACCAGCACACCGACGCCATAGCGGATCAGATACTTCGGGGTGATCTCGATCTTACGCTTGTATACGAAGGTCGCAACGATATAGACAAACAGCAGTAATATATACCACAGGAACGACGTCGCAAAACTGTTGTCACGGAAGCTGAAACCAAAGATCACCATGATCAGGAACGCATAGATATGGATCACAAACGGATAGGCAAAGAACTGATCGGAGACCTGGTCTGCCCTTTCAGCCTCTCTGTCCACAAAGTGTCTCTTCAGCAGCCACGCCGCAATAACAGCCATGATCACCGGCAGTACCGCAAAGACCGGGTTGATTCCTGCATTCATAAAGCTCTTGTTCAGGTGATCATACAGTCTGTCCATCGTGATGGATATCATATACAGCGGTGAGAAATATCCTGACAGTGTATCAAATCCTGTCGTTGACATGCCGGCAACCGTATAGCTGATGAAGCTGTCCTTTACAGCCCAGATCAAAAGAGGCAGGGCTGAGTAAGCGCCGATCATGACAATACCGTCAAAGACATTGTTGGCTAACAGATAGAACATCGATGTGATCACGATCATTACCAGCAGATAAATACCGGCAGCCAGAACATAGATCAGATAGTTATCAACAGGGATCGTACCGCCTCTGCCGAGGATATATGCCAGTACCGCATTGATCACGAAGTAGCCGAACGATACTGCAAAGCAGAACAGGATATTGCCAAGCAGCTGATCCCTGCGGCTGACCGGCATTGCGAAGAACAGATCCACGCTCTTTTTGGAATGGACATAGCTGAACTGGAGCACCGGCAGTGCATAGGCAAGGATCATGCTCATGGCAAAGCCAACGCCCAGAGCATCCTTTACACGATCGAGCAGGCCCTGAGGTGTCAGGTCTCTGTACATGTTCATAAACCCGGACAGACTGATGCCAAGATACAGGATCAGGAAGAATACGACTGCGATCCTGCGGTTCTTAAACAGATAATTGATATACTTTTTATTCATTTCCGGTACCCCTGCTTTCCAGTTCATAGATAAACAGTTCTTCGAAGTTGACCTGCAGTACATCCATCAGTACAGGTTTCATCTCATTCAGTTTCGCTGTCACTTCCTCTTCATCCCCGCGGATGACAAGCTTGCACACTCTGCCTTCATTCTCATAGTGCAGAACATCGAAGGCATCGAAATCACTGCGTACAGGCTCTTTCTCAAAGACAAGCTGATACTTGTTTATTCTTTCCTTGGACTGCAGCAGATCACCGTAGCTGATGATCTTCCCGTCTTCCAGAATACCGAAGGAATCACAGATATCCTCAAGCTCCTTCAGGTTATGACTGGAGATGATCACCGATACATGTTCATCTTCGATCAGTTCCGTCAGCGCATGCTTGAAGCGAAGTCTGGCAAGAGGTTCCAGTCCGTCATATGCCTCATCCAGCAGGATCAGTCCGGCATGGATGGACAGCGCAAACAGCAGTGATACTCTTCTCTTCATGCCCTTGGACAGCGTGTTGATCGACATCTTCGGCTCCAGTTCAAAGACCTTCAGATACTTCTGATATGCCTCTTCGTCAAAGTCATATACGGTCTCGTAGAGAAGCTTCAGTGATTCTACCGTACTGCCGATCGGATAATACTGTTCATCGGAGACAAAGGCGATCTGACTGCGGATCTTCTCGTTCTTATACGTATCTTCGCCATTCCAGGTGATCTCTCCGCTGTCGCTGCGGTAGACACCTGCAATCAGCCTCAGCAGTGTACTCTTACCGGCACCGTTGACACCGACCAGACCGAAGATCGAACCATCTGCTACTTCCAGCGACAGTCCCTTCAGTACTTCCTTATCCTTGAATTTCTTATATACATTCTTGATCTCTAACATATCAGTCCTCCGGATAGAGCTCATCCAGTACATGCATGATCTCTTCTTTAGTTGTTCCGTTATCTTTCAGCGGCTTCAGCACACTGCGGATCATTTCATCCTTTCCCGTGTCTTTACTGATCTTCTCTGCCACATATACACCCTTCTTCGGCAGGTTATATACATATCCCTTCTCCTCCAACATGGCATATGCCCTGGCTACGGTATTGGGATTGATCCCGTTATCCAGAGCCAGCTGTCTTACCGAGGGAAGCTTGTCGCCGGGATTCATCACACCTGCATCGATGAAGCGGATGATCTGTGACAGGATCTGTTCATAGATCGGTACTTTACTTTGTAAGTTCAGTAGGAACATCCTCCACCTCCATCTGTACTATCTGTACTAATTGTACTATGTGTACTAATACAGCGCAACAAGTCAATTCTTAAGATTGAAAAAGACCACCTTTCGGTGATCTTCGTTTCATAATCCAAGTTTGACAAGCATTTCCTTCATCAGCTTCGTCCATTCTTCATGTCCCCTGACATTCAGATGGATACGATCCTGCCGGAAGAGCTCAGGACGGAAATATCTTCCGTCTTCATAACGGTATTTTTCTTCTCCTGTATTGCTCATCATGACATGAGATGAATCCATGAAATACAGGCGGTCAAACTCTTCACACATTTTCTCCAGATGGTGATTGGTTTCTTCGGTAGCTTTCCAGAATTCCATTCTCCCCGGCAAAGGAAGTCCGCTCATGACGATCAGATTTGCCTGCGGCATCTTCTCCAGAAACTCGGTATACATTTTCCTTTTGTTTGCCAGCACCTGTTCCAGTGTGAAACCCATCGCCAGATCGTTGGATCCGGTCTGGAAGAAGACAGCTTTCGGTTCAAACGGATACAGCAGTCTGTCCGCATAATGCATCATGTCTTCATCCGTACAGCCGCCCATGCCGTGATTCTGTGCCTTCCATGGCCGCATATCCCTCTCCAGTGAATGCCAGAGTGTGATATTGGACGGACCGTAGAAAACGATCTCCCCGGTTCTGCCGGCATACTTCTTTTCCAGATAACTGACACAGATCTCCTTCTTTTCCGGTGTGCCCCAGTTCATCTGTCCTGAATTTATATCTGTATCCGGTCCGAACTCCATGGCTTCTTTTACAGTGATCTTATTGAACTTTTCTGTTGTCTCCTGCAGAGCTTTCTGAAGATCCGCTTTCTTCTGATCACTGAATCCTGCTTTTTCAGCCGCACCGCTCAGAGTCATTCCCACCGTTTCTTCATCAAGAACAGGAAAGAACTCATGAACCAACTGTTCCGTCAGATCAAATTTGATCAGAAACCGCAGCGGTGCATCATCAAACTTCATTATCATGTTAATGCCTCCATGTTGTATCTAAAAGGGAAACCAAGCGTTTCCCTTTCAGACTAGTCAGGTCACCCCACCTGTTATAGATTATTTTTCGTAATATACGTCGTAATCATCTGCGAAGATGCAGGACTGCGGGAAGATTTTGAAACCTGTCTCAGGATAACCAGCCTCGATCTTCTCATATGCACCTACCCAGTTGTTGTACTGATACTCCGGCACATAGTACATTTTGTCTTCCAGAGCATAGTAGACCTTGTCGATCTTTTCCTGTGTCTGGTCATAGAGAGCATCCATCATCAGGTCATGCAGTTCCTGGTCCTTGTTTCCGTAAGCTGCACCTGTCGCAAGACGTGTTATATCACACAGCATATAGAAGCCGTTCATCAGGAAACCGTTAGGGCTCATTGCATAACCGCAGACATCCCACTCGTTCTGCACAGCCGCAAATCTTGCGTCAAGATACTGAACTTCGTCCATGACATTGATCTCAAAGTCTACACCGATTGCTGCAAGAGATGCCTGGATGACGAGGTTGGCTTCACTGTTCTGGTTGGTAATAAAGCGCAGTTTCAGTTCACCGGGCTTGTATCCGGCTTCTTCAAGAAGCTGAGCAGCCTTTTCAGGATCATAGGAGATATGATTTCCGGGTTTTTCCCATTCTTTGTTGTAGCCGACAAGACCTTCATAGCCGAATGTTGTCATACCGGAACCTGTGCCCTTTGTAGCAGCCAGTGCCAGTGCATCATAGTCGATCGCATACGCAATTGCCTTACGCAGCGTAGGATTGTTTTCAAATACGGCACCAGGTGCGGAGTTCAGTGTCAGCAGTACCGGCCACGAGCACGGATACTTCAAGACTTTGACTTTACCGCTGTTGACGAAATCTTCAGCAGTCGAAGCACTGATATCATAGATCTGGATCGTATTTGTCTCGAGAGCTGTCTGAATCTGCTGCTGTTCAAGAATAACGTCATAACGAACAACGTCTACATTAGCTTTCAGATGTCCGGGAAGCTTCTCGGGATCTCCCCACCAGTTATATGTCTGCATGAATGTCGCGGTAGCACCGGATTTGAAGTCAATACATCTGTACTGACCGGTACCAACAGGATCATTACGGAAGCGTTCCGGATCCTTTTCGTATTCTGCCTGGCTGATGGCAACGATACTGCTTGTCGCGTTGGCAAGGAAACCCGGATAGTACGGATTCTTCAGCTTCAGCTGACCTGTATATTCACCGGTCATATGGAAGTCAGTCAGGTTAGCCATAGCTCTTGTCTCAATATACTTGTTGTAGAACCAGTCAAGATCGCTAGCTGTAATATGATTGCCTTCAAAATCATAGATATTGTCGTAGATCTCCCAGTCGATCGTCATATTATCATCCTGAATCGACCAGTCCTTGACAAGAATACCTATTTCATTAGGTTCACCAACAGCAGTTACCCACATTTTGTCGAGATACACACTGCCGATCCTCATACCTTCAATACCGTTAATAAAGAACGGATCGAGAGTTTCGAATGTCATCGCACCGGAAGCTACCATCGTCTTCTTGTCGGAATCCGGGCCCATTGTAACATTACCCTTCTTTTCTCCTGTCGCAACAGGTTTGGTCAGTGTTTCCATTTCCCTTAAAGTCTGGATTGCAGGACTAAACTGTGTCTCCTCGGTTGCTGCAGGTTCACTTGAAGCCTGGGATGTGCTCGACGGCTGACTAGGTGCTGACTGTGAACATCCCGCCAGAAGCAGTGCAGCTGTCAGAGCAGAAATTATACTCCTTGTTTTCATATTGTGGATCTTTCCTCCTTACAGGCAAAAAGTATCATCCCCGTATGTTTTTGAACAATACAAAAAAAGACCGTATGTATAAACGATCTTTTATAGCTTAAGGGTTTCCTTCAGATATTGTTCAAAATGCTGAGTCAGATATCTTCCCAACGCTTCTGCATTTTTGTTATGACTGTTTCTGTTGTATTCGATGTACAGGGTTCTTACTGCCAGAGGGTCATCGATCGCTCTGATGGTAATCTCATTATCTGCCGGTACCCATGTCAGCTGAGGAAGTAACCCTATTCCCATATTTGCTTTGATACATTCAAGCATGGATATTGCTGTTTTGGCTTCAACCCTTGAAGCCGGTCTGATTGCCGCAATCCTGCAGTACTCATCTATCGTTTTTCTCAGATTCTTTCCTTTAGGAAGAGTGATCCAGGCGGAAGACATGATATCCTCCCTGCTTATCATAGCTTTAGAAGCCAGTGAATGATGGTTGGACATCACTGCAACGATCTTCTCATTCATTACTTTACTAATACTCTCACGCCGGATATTCTCCATGGAAGAAAACAGTCTGATATCCCAGGTATCATCTTCTTCATCCAAGATATAATCAACAGTCAGATTGCTGATGTTATTTTTATAGTATTGCACGAATTTATCGATAACAGGAGCAGCAGCCTGGACAGAGAAACGTACAGGTTTCTCTGCAGCTTCCAGCTGACTCACTTCACTTTTTATCTGTTCAATATTCTCCAAGATCGCTTTGGCATGTCTCAGTACGATCTGTCCTGCCGGATTAATTTCAATACGATTGCGATCTCTGCGGGTAAAAAGTTCTGTCCCGATCTCCTTTTCCAGTGATTTGATTGAATGCGATACTGCCGGCTGAGAAACATACAACTGTTCAGCTGCTTTTGTGACATTGCCGGTTTCTGCTACTTTAACAAAATAAATCAGATCGTTTATTTTCAGCATGATTTATCCTCACATTGTATGTATAAAAAACATTTATTGTTCACTATCATTATAGTGCGTACTATATAAAAAAAGATAAGCGGATTTCCTTCATATAAACAGGATTATCAAACTCTTGCCTGCGGACATCTTTCACGGATATAACGATACACAAAATCGTAGTCTTTTTCCGGAACATAGATCATATTGATCAGAAACGGTGAAATAACATAAATCAGGTTACTCTCACGCTTACAGCGGATCTTTCTGACTTTGGCAAAATCCGAATATCCGTCCATTCTGTATCTGTCTGTAACAGTCTCTTCTGTCTCTGCTCTTCCGCTTATCCGTCGGAATCCAATGCCGGTTTCATCCATCCGAAACAGCATGTGATAGGTACCGCCGTAGGAGGTACTGACCAGCTTGTATGCGAATACAGTGATCAGAAGAATGACTAGCAGTGTGCCGCCGGTAATCATCAGCGTCATCAGCAGATCATCCGGGGATACACCATCTTTTACCGAAAGATACACAAGCAAAAGAAAGATCGGCAGAAGAGAACCAAGAACAGCCATCAGCGCAACCGAAAAGACTGACTTGTTTTCTTTCATATCCAGATCATACTGCCAGGTATACGTACCATTCTCCTGCTTCATATATGACTATTCCTGATTTCATCATACAGTATCCCGTCGATAAAAATGCTTATATGTATTGAAAAGAAAGAAAACAGCCGGATCCAATCCGGCCGTTCTCGATTTACAAATACAGGTTTTACCTTTGTTTATTCCCCGTTAAAGCAATAGTGTGCCCTGCTTGGCAAGAGCCTCTCTTACCTTCTCGGTGATCTCTGCCGGCAGAAACGGTGCGATATCACCGCCGCCGTATGCGATCTCCTTGACTGTTGATGAACTCAGGAATGAATACTTCGGCTGTGCAATCATGAACAGAGTCTCGATATTCGGATCAAGCGTCTGGTTGGCTGTTGCCTGCTGCAATTCATATTCATAGTCACTGACAGCACGGATACCGCGGATGATGACCCCGGCCCCAAGCTTTCCGGCATAGTCTACGGTCAGACCGGA
>CADBMY010000015.1 GCA_902795905.1 uncultured Erysipelotrichaceae bacterium | reverse complement strand
TCATCCGGTGTCCAGACTTCGTAATTGCCGATATGCGTATTATTGTTCATGTAGAACTCTTCCATATCGAAGTCTTTCCTGGTCAGCCAGTTGATCGTATCCCAGCCGCCCTTAGTCTGGGCATTTCCCCAGTTGCGGGCAGGTGCTTCCGTGATCTCCTTCTCGTTGATCCAGATCCTGTCAAACTGGTGCATCATGCCGATATGATCGGGATGTGCATGCGTAATGACAACATCGTACGGTTTGTCGGTCAGACTTTCAACGATTGCACGGAAGTTGCAGTAGCCCATGCCGGCATCGACGACCAGTGATCTTTCTGTTCCTTCCAGTACATACATGTTGTTGCAGCCGAGTTCGTTGATCAGCCATGTCTTGTAGGCGATCTCGTGGATCAGGGGTTTAGTCAAGCCCATATTATCTCCTCCGTAAGTTGCAATATACAACAGTTAATACCATTATAATTCAAAAGACCATGTATATGTATACCGAATTTATCTGTATACATATATCTTTCCATATACATTGATAAAGGCGTACGATTTGTACACCTTTATCATCATTGACAATTTGTTTGCTTCTTCGTGTAACGATTATTCCTTAAAGAATACAGGTGTATGTGCAGGTGTATTCCAGAGACGTTCGGTCTCATCATCCCACTTGGCAAGATTCATCTGGAAGCCTCCTGCCTCCTGCACAGTAAGGATCTCACCGACCATATTGCCGACGACTGTTACACCCTTTTCCTTCAGGTAATTCACTGTTTCCTTGTACAGGATCAGCATCTCCATCATTGTCGTAGCACCGCATCCGTTGATCATGACAAAGGCTTTGTCTCCGGCCTTGAGATCGATCGCCTCCGCCAGTTTCGGTGCGATCATGTGCACAGTCTCCTTCGCAGATGCCAGCGGTACACGTGTGCCTCCGCCCTCACCATGCTGACCGGCACCGATCTCCATCTGGTCTGTATCCTGCAGATCACCGAAGCTCATACCGTTCTGCGGATGGGTTGCGTCTGTTACCTTGACGGTAATGGAAGCCATGTTGTCGGCATATCTCTGTGCGATCGCAGCACATTCATCCAGTGTCTTTCCTTCCCTGGCTGCAGCACCTACCACATGATACATGGCTACCGCACCGGCAAGACCTCTCTGATTATCTTCACCCTCGGGATCATATTTGATCTCTTCACCGGTAATGACCTGACGTACATTCATACCTGCTTTTTCTGCCAGACGCATCGCCTGTTTGCCGGCCAGCTGATCTCCGGCGTAGTTCAGTGTCAGTAACAGTACACCATGTCCCTTGTCAGCTCTCTTCATTGCCTCAAAGACGAGTTTCCCGTTCGGTGCCGCAAAGATATCACCATCCACCTGGATATCCAGCATACCCTTGCCTACATATCCCTTCTGTGCAGGTTCATGTCCCGAACCGCCGTAGGTAACGACGGTAACTCTGTCTGCTGTCTCAAGGTCTCTGGAGATGATCATGTGTCCGTCGACGATGACGGTGTCACTGAATGCCAGACCCAGTCCTTCAAGCTCTTCGTCTGTAACTGTCTGCGGATCGTTGATAAACTTCTTCATCATGATAGATATCCCTCCTGTGTATCAGTTCCTGTCAGCCATACCGCGGAAGAAGCAGGACATGGACAGTGCACCGGCATCCGGTGTGCCGATCGTCTTCTCACCGTAGCTCTTCGCTCTTCCGTATCTGGCTGTAAAGTTCTTTGTGCTTTCCGCACCGTGCGCAGCAGCCTCCGCCGCATTGGTGAACAGCACGTCTTCATCTCCTGCCGCCTGTGCAGCTTCTGTTGCCGGGGCCAGGGCATCCATGATCGTCTTATCACCGACAGCTGCGCCGGACATGAATTCAAACTCTTCAAAGCCTGCCGCAAACATTTCCTTCAGTTCATCCAGACCGATTTCTTCACTGTCCGGGCAGGCATCCGCCATACCCTCCAGCCAGCTTGTCCATAACGGTACCGCACTGCCGCCGTTTTCGGCTCCGACAGCTTCTGCCGCAGCACTCATCAGCCCTTTGACACTGCCGGTATACTCTTCAATACCGCGGATCATCGCATGCGCGATCTTCGCCATTGTGAGCCCATGATCGGCATCCCCGAACCGGGAATCGATATCCGTCAGCACCGCTTCTGCCGCAATCACCTCACGGCACCCGTTCAGCAGTCTCTTCTTCAGTTCTTCCGTTTTCATACACCCCTCCGTATCAGATACATTTCAGCACCCGGCAGTAATGCTCGTGAACATCCTTCACGGCTTTTTCTGCCTGTTCAATTACCTTCGGCCAGCTGTCCTGTTTCTCTGCATATGTCTGTTTCAGGGCAGCCTGTATGTAATCTGTGTAGATATTCACTTTGCATATACCCAGTTCCGCACACCGCCTGAGATTGTCATCACCGGT
>CADBMY010000014.1 GCA_902795905.1 uncultured Erysipelotrichaceae bacterium | reverse complement strand
GGATCACTGTTTGCGCCGGCAGAAGAAGTACAGGAAGCAGCCGAAGAGGAACTGAAATACTTAAGGATATAAGATGAAGATTGAAGAACTGACAGTACAGGCAAAGAAGATCGGGATCGAGATCACCCCGGACATGTGTGATGCGCTGGCTATATACATGGAGCTGCTGATCGAGAGAAACCGGGAGTTTAATCTGACCGCGATCACCGATCCCGAAGAGATCACGGAGAAGCACTTTTATGATTCTCTGTATCCGCTGTCAGTGACGGAATTCCGCGGCAGAGTCGAAGATGTCGGCAGCGGGGCGGGATTTCCCGGGATCGTTCTGGCATTAGTCAGGAAAGATCTCGATGTGATCCTGATCGAACCTACGGGCAAGCGGTGCCGCTTCCTTGCAGAAGTGAAGGACAGACTGCAGCTGCGCAATGTGACCGTGGTGAACCAGCGGGCTGAGGAGTATGTCAGGGAGCACCGGGAACAGGCAGATATCGTAACAGCAAGGGCTGTGGCGGCGCTGCCGGTACTGGCAGAGCTGTGCGTACCGCTGCTGAAACCGGGCGGGACATTTGTCTCCATGAAGGGCAGTAAGGGGTATGAAGAGCTCAAAGAGGCAGCCCATGCCCTGCAGATCCTGGGCTGTGCACCCGGGCAGATCCATGAATATGAATTGCCATCGGGGGATAAACGCACGATAATAACAACAGGAAAAGAACATATAACACCCGGGAAATATCCAAGGAATTACGGACAGATCCGTAAGAGACCTCTTTGAGGACGGAGAGGAGTATATATGACGGAAGTAAATATTCTGGAGCTGATCGGAAGCGACCACACAGGGAAGGTAGTACAGATCCCTGTCAGTCGGATACAGCCTTCGCGCTACCAGCCGCGTCTGAACTTTGACGAGGAAGCCATGAACGAACTGACGGAGTCGATCCGCCAGAACGGACTGGTGCAGCCGATCACGGTCAGAGCGGTCGATGACCACTACGAGATCATCGCCGGTGAGCGAAGATTCCGGGCATGCCAGCGTGCAGGGTTTACGGAATTACCGTGCTATGTCCTTTCTCCGAGTGAGAATCAGGCGGCTGAACTGGCACTGATCGAGAATATCCAGCGTGAAGACCTGACAGCGGTGGAGGAGGCGAAGTCCTACCTGCAGATCATGCGGCAGTCGGGACTGACCCAGGAACAGGTGGCTGCCAAGGTAGGCAAGTCACAGTCGGCGATCGCCAACAAGATCCGTCTGCTCAATCTGCCTGAAGAGATCCAGCAGGGAGTCGTAAACAAGGAGATCACCGAAAGACATGCGCGGGCACTTCTGCAGGTACCGGAAGAGAAACGCACACAGGCATATCACTACATCGTAGACAGAAGTCTGAATGTAAGGCAGTCGGAAGCCTACATTGAGAAACTTGCGCAGGGAAAAACAAAGCGCAGACAGAAGACGAAAGGCTTTACACGGAACACACAGATCGGGATCAACTCCGTCAACCAGTGTGTAAGAATGATCAAGAAGATGGGGATCGACGTCGTCATGGAGACCGAAGAGACCCTGACCGATGTACGGATCATCGTCAGATTTCCGAAATCCTGAGGACATAGAATATGGGAAAGATCATAGCAGTAGTTAATCAAAAGGGCGGTGTGGGAAAAACGACCACCAGTATCAATCTTGCGGCAGGCCTTGCCTATACGGGGAAGAAGATCCTGCTTGTGGACCTTGATCCGCAGTGCAATGCGTCACACGGTATCGGGGCTGACCGGAACCGCTCCCGGAACAAGAACACGACATATGAGGTCCTCGTTGACGAAGACAGTGCAGCCGACAACACGGTGACCCTGGACATGCCTCCGATCGACGTCCTGCCGGCAAGCGTAGACCTCGCAGGTGTAGATATCGAACTGGCATCGGCATCCTACCAGGTAGGCAGAGAACAGCTGCTGAAAAACAAGCTGAATCCGATCAGAGAGAAGTATGACTATATCATCATCGACTGTCCGCCCTCCCTGAACCTGTTAAACCAGAATGCACTGACCGCAGCCGATTCCGTACTGATCCCGGTACAGTGTGAATACTTTGCGCTGGAAGGACTGACACAGTTATTAAGTACGATCCGTCTTGTACAGAAACTGTTTAATCCGACACTGTCGATCGAGGGTGTGCTTCTGACCATGTTCGATGCCCGTACGAATCTGTCGGTAGAGGTACAGAAGGAAGTCAGAAAGTACTTTAAGGAGAAAGTATACAGGTGTTATATTCCCCGGAATGTCAGACTGAGTGAAGCACCCAGCCGTGAGGAATCCATCTTTGAGTATGATACACGTTCGGAGGGAGCCAAGGCATATGCGGCTTTGGTCAAGGAATTCCTGATCCAGAACGAGAAAGGGGTGAACTGATGCCCAAAGACAACAACAAAGCTTTACATAAGGGACTGGGTTCTCTGTTTGGTGTAGAGACAGATGTAGAACACTTCCTTGATGATATACAGACAGGCGGCAGAGAAGTGCCGGGAAGAAAAGAAGTTGAGATCCCTGTGGAAGAGATCCGTCCCAATCCGTATCAGCCGCGTAAGGAGTTTGATCAGAAAGCTCTGAATGAACTGGCAGACTCGATCCGTCAGCACGGTATCTTTACACCGCTGCTGGTCAGAAAGAGCGTACGCGGGTATGAACTGATCACCGGTGAAAGAAGACTCAGAGCAGCCAAGATCGCAGGACTGACGACGGTACCGGCAATCGAGGTAGCCTTCTCCGAAGAAGAGATGATGGAGATCTCGATCCTCGAGAATGTACAGAGAGAAGATCTGAATCCGATCGAGGAAGCTGCCGCCTATGACAGCTTAGTCACCAGACTCAACTATACCCAGGAGAAGCTGGCACAGAGAGTAGGCAAGTCCAGAGAATACTGTGCAAACATGATGAGACTGCTGAAGCTTCCTTCCGATGTACAGTCTCTGGTCATCAATAAGAAGCTGACGATGGGACATGTAAGACCTCTTCTGGCACTGAAAGATGATGACCAGATGTATGATGCGGCCCAGGAGATCCTGCGGAAGAAGATGTCGGTCAGAGAAGTAGAGAAGTATGTCAAGACGCTGCAGGATAAGCCGGTAACGAAAAAGAAAGACGCAAAGGAAAAAGATCCCTGGATCAGAGATCTGGAATACCGCATGCAGAGCAAACTTGGCACCAAGGTGGATATCTCGCCCAAGGCCCTGACGATCAGCTATTCCGGTACGGAGGACCTGAACAGGATCCTGGAACTGCTGAACTGTATTGAAGAGAGCCAGCAGAACTGAACAATGAAAAGAGCGGACTGGAAAGTTCGTTCTTTTTGTTCAGGCAGGATATAGAGTATGATAGAAATACAGGTTCATAACTGAATGAATTGGTTTCAAAGAGTTTCAATTTGAAGTGGAGCTGTATATGGAGAATCGAAAGTATCGTAAGATCATTACACGTCTGCGCGCTTCCTACGGGAATGTGTTTGGCATAATCAACAGGAACGGTGAGATCTGTGCGTGTTCGGATGAATCACGGATCGGTAAGACAATTCCGAATTTTCATATTGATGACGACTATGTGCAGGAACAGGGATTTGCCTGCTGTGCCGTGACCAGCGGTTCAGCACCGCAGTACGCTGTATTTGTACAGGGTGAGGAAGCTTCGGCGAAGAAGGATGCGGCACTGCTGGCAGCGATGATCGCGATCATGTCCGAGGATGATACGGCGGAACAGGACCGGCGGCAGTTTCTGCTGGAGACGGCAGAGGGAAAGACGCAGGACGGTGATTTCTACGGACGCATGAAGACGCTGGGTATCAATGCATCGGTGTGCTACCTTCCGGTCATCCTGCGCTGCCGGGGTGTGAATTACCGGACGATGTATCAGGCTGTTGACAGTCTGCTTACGGACCACGAACATGATCATCTTCTGACCCGCGGTGATCAGCTGATCCTGCTGAAGATGACAAGACCTGCCGAAGAGAAAGATCTGCAGAAGAAGATCACAGCAGATATACAGGCACTGAACAGGCAGTACGGGATCGAGATCTTTGCCGGGATCGGTGATCTGACAGAAGATCTGTATGTTCTGCCGGGGACTCTGCAGAATGCGGAAAGAGCTTTGATCTGTGCTGAGATCTCCGATCCTGTACGGTATGCCGTATCGGCTTCGGAGACGGGCTATGCGGGTCTTCTCAGCGAAGTGCCGGAAGAGATCTGCCGTACGTATCTCGGTACCCAGAAAGACTTTACACTGGATGAAGAGATGGCATATACGGCAAGGAAGTTTCTGGCTTCCGAGCTGAATATCACGGATGCCGCAAAAGAGCTCTTTATCAACCGGAATACACTGGTATACCGGCTAAATAAGATACAGAAAGAGACAGGACTGGATCTGAAGAAATTTGAGGATGCGATGACATACTCGATCATTGTGACGATGAAGAAGATCCTGAAGAACAGGGAGAAGTAAACTATGGCAAAAGCTGCAGTATTACTGCCGGGGTCAATACCCTTTGAAAATGTCAGAGACGCTATCAGACAGTATCCGAACATAGAGCCGATGTATATTGAGCAGATCTCGAATGCGGCGGTAAAGTCGGCTGCGGAGAGACTGATCGCGCAGGGGTGCGATCTGTTCGTGGCCAGAGGTCTGCAGGCAGAGATGATCCAGGAGATCACGGATCTTCCGGTCGTGCCTTTACGTATTACGGCACAGGAGATCGCCGTGATGGTCAGGCAGATCCAGAAAGATCTTAACCGTACGGATATTACGGTATCCCTGATCGGTTATCAGAATATGTACAGTGATGTTTCTCACTTTTCCGAGCTCTTTGGCATCAATGTGTGCAAACACTATGTCAATACAATTGAAGAGATGGATGAGGCACTGCGGCAGAGTGTCGCGGAACATGCGGATGCGGTGATCGGCGGCCGGCACTGCTGTCAGCTGGCAAAAGCTTTCGGTATTCCGGCATACTTTGCCTCGGGCGGTACCGAAGGTCTTTCGGAGACGCTGATGATGGCCCAGCAGATCGCTAAGCAGATCGATACGGAGCGCAGGGATGCGGCTGAGCTGAATGCCATGTTTGAGAATAACTTCAACGGTATTCTGCAGGTGGATATGGACGGCAGGATCCAGAAGGCCAACCGGGTCATGATGGGGATCTTTGCGGAAGAGCCGGAAGAGATCATCGGCAGGCATATTCAGGAGCTGATCCCGGAGCTGAAGGAGATGCCGCACGGGGATATGAACGAGACCGTGCTGGAGATGATCCTGTACAGGAATGTCAGCTATGCTGTCAGTATCATGCCTGTCGGGGTGGAGAACAAGGCAACCTGTGCGATCCTGACCTTCCAGGAGGGACGCAGGATCCGTCAGCTGGATCAGGAACTGCGCAGAGAGCTGACCCGCAGAGGACATATCGCCAGTGAGACCTTTGAACGCAATCAATGGGAATCGGAGTCGATGCGGATGATCGTCCGTACAGCGAGACAGATCGCCGGCTACGGAACATCGGTACTGCTTACCGGTGAGCGCGGGGTCGAGAAGTCGATCATGGCGGAATGCATACACAATGCGTCGATACAGAGGGATAACAGCTTTATTGAGATCGAATGCAGCGGCTATGCTCCGGAGAAGATCGATGAGATGCTGTTTGGCAGAGATATGGAGAGAAACGAGAGACCGTGTCTGGCGGAGCTGGCGCAGGATGGTACCCTGTATCTGAAGAATGTGGAAAGACTCTCACCAGAATCACAGTACAAGCTGCGTTCACTGATCAACGGACGCCGGCTGACGAATACGTCGGGGCAGTTTATCAATGCCAATGTCAGGGTCATTGCCGCAACCGAGACGGATCTTTCGGCACTGATCGAAGACGGAAAGTTCCGCAATGATCTGTACTATGAACTGAGTACCGTAAAGCTGGATCTGAAGCCGCTGCGGGAAAGACCGGAAGATGTCCGTATGTATATACAGACGTATACGGAGTACTACCAGAAACAGTATGACAAGTTTGTGCATCTGACGGCAGAGGCGTGGGATCTGCTTACAGGATATGCCTGGCCGGGAAATCTGCCGCAGCTGCGCAATGTCTGTCAGCGTATCGTCCTGCTGGCGGTCAAGCGTGATGCCGACGGTGAGTATGTCAGAAGACTGCTGGAACATACCTTTATCGCACCGAAACAGGAGAAAGAGCCGGAGCTTCCCTACAAGGACAGGAAAGCTGCCGAGATCATCAAACTACTGCAGAAGTACCACGGACGCAGGGAAAAGGTAGCCGAAGATCTCGGTATATCGAAGACGACCCTGTGGAGATATATGAAGAAGTACGGAATTGAGGACTGAGGATGAGAAAAGTAATACTGAAAGACGGTACAGAGGTTCCGCAGCTGGGACAGGGAACCTGGTATATGGGTGAATCATCACGGAAGTATGCCGGAGAACTGGAAGCACTGCGCTGGGGAATCGAGAACGGGATGACCCTGATCGATACTGCTGAGATGTACGGAGAAGGTGCATCCGAAGAACTGATCGGGGAAGCGATACAGCCGTATGACCGGGAGAAGTTATTTCTGGTATCGAAGGTATATCCCTGGAATGCCGGCAGAAGAAATATCTTTGACAGCTGTGAGGCATCCCTGGAGAGACTGGGGACGGACTACCTGGATCTGTATCTGCTGCACTGGCCAGGCAGTATTCCGCTGGCAGAGACAGTCGCATGCATGGAGAAGCTGAAAGCACAGGGGAAGATCAGACGCTGGGGTGTGTCCAACTTTGATACCTATGACATGCAGGAGCTGTACTGTGTAAAGGGCGGAGAGAACTGCATGGTCAACCAGGTGCTCTATCATCTGGGCAGCCGCGGGGTCGAGTATGAGCTCTTACCCTGGATGCAGGAGCGCGGAATCACGATGATGGCATACTGTCCGCTGGCACAGGCAGGCAGACTGCGCAGAGAACTGCTGAACAGCCCGGTATTAAGACAGATCGCGGCAGCGCATGACTGTGATGTGCTGCAGATCCTGCTGGCCTTTACGATGATCAGAGATAATGTGATATCGATTCCGAAGGCCTCTTCTGCTGAACATGTCAAAGCGAACAGAGAGGCTGCCGAGATCGTCCTTACAGCTGAGGAATGCGCACTGCTGGATCAGGTCTTCCCGGCACCTACACACAAAGTCAGACTGGATATGCAGTAATAAAGGAGAAGAACAATGACAATGAAAGTAACGATACCGGTGATCTCTTCGATCGATGATGATTCCCTCGCTTTTATCCGTGAGATGGGTGTGGAACATGTTGAACTGAATATTAAAGAAGAAGAGGTCGATATTAACATCCTGAATGATATCCGTACCAGGTTTGCGCATTTCGGTATTACCCCGGTGCTGCTGTCGTGTATGACGCTGCAGAAGAATCCGGCGATCGATCTTGGCTGGGATACCCGTGATCAGGAGATCGACAAGTTCAATGCGTTTGTGCGTGTTGCGGCAGAGGCAGGGTATGATACGGTGTCTGTTGCCTGGCAGCCTAACGGGATCTTCCGTTCCGGCAGAGAGGCGAGAGCACATACCCGCGGCGGTGTTTCGGCATACTACGATGAGGCTGACGGCAGGATCAATGAGGTGAAGAATGACCGTGTATATACGGTAGAGGAAGCTTGGGATAACTTTGCGTATTTCCTTGAGCATGTCGGTCCGGTCATGCAGGAGTGCGGTGTGCGCATGGCTCTGCATCCGAATGATCCGCCGGTGGAGTATGTCTGCGGTGTCGGCAGTCTGATCTACCGGTCCGATGATTACAGACGTGCGTTTGAACTTGATCGCTGGGGTGTTGTCGGCGTCAAGCTGTGTGTAGGTTGCTGGCTGGAGGGCGGTGAGGCTTTCGGTGATCTGATGAAGGATATTGAAGAATTCGTTACCGCCGGCAAGGTCGTCAGTGTGCATTTCCGCAATGTCAGCGGTCTCGT
>CADBMY010000013.1 GCA_902795905.1 uncultured Erysipelotrichaceae bacterium | reverse complement strand
GCCAGCCACTCTGTTTTATCCAGTGACAGAAAGATGCCGAAACATACCGTTACGGCACCCAGGATCATCTGGATCTGCACACTGCGCTCATGCGCCGCATCCCACAGCCCGCGGAAAGCAGGCAGAAACTTTTTCTTCATTTCCTGCTGACCACAGGATCCAGTATCCTGTCCTGCAGATCAAACATGACTTTTTCATCCGCCTCCGTCATGTGATCGTAACCCAGACAGTGCAGCAACCCGTGCGCAAACAGGAAACAGATCTCCCGGCGGTAAGAATGTCCGTAGGCTTTTGCCTGTTTCCGGGCATAGTCGATATTGATAAAGATATCCCCGAGGTCGTTCTCTTCCTCTTCGGTAAAGAACTCCCCGGCATCCAGCGACGCAAACGTGATCACATCTGTAGGTCTGTCGATACCGCGGAAATCACGGTTGATCACATGGATCGTACGCGAACGCACAAAGGATACGGAAAGATCGTAGTCTTTCTTCAGTTTCAGGATACGCAGACAGTTGTCCGCAATGGCGTTAAAGTCTTCAAGAAATATGTCCGCAGGCTGATTCGTGCGGTTGATCAATTGTATATTCATGCCAAAATTATAACATACATGCATATTGACAGGCGTAAGAAAACGGCTCCGGAGAGCCGTTTCATCACTTTTGCGCAAAGTAATCAAGTTTCAGGATCAGTTTACTGATCTCCTTTTCCTGTGCCAGTGCATTCATTTCTTCTCTGGCTGTATTCTCATCATAGTCATGGATCTCTTCAAACACATCATCGAGGAAGTTGTACTGATAATGATCGGTACGCCAGTATTCCCACTCACTGAAGAAGAGACCGCCGTACGTCGGATCAAAGACATCTCTGCCAAGCACTGTCTTCGGATCATATGTCAGTCCCCAGAGATTGGCGATCGTCGGCAGCAGGTCCAGGCACGTGCCTACCTTTTCATAGACAACGGGTTCCGTGATCTCCGTGTTGTAGATATAGAGATCGGTATACCGGTAACGGTCCTCAGGAACGATCCCGGTCTGCTTATAGAAGATACTGTCACCCCAGAGGTCAAGACCCTTGACTTCATGATCCCCGAAGAAGATGAATACCGTATCATCCATCTTGCCTACTTTCTCGAGTTCTGTGAACAGATCTGCCATAGCCTGATCAAGGTCCATGTTCTTGGCCATGAATGATACGAAACTGTCATCCAGTTCCGGGTATTTGGCTTTGATCCGGGCTACGTTTTCCGCTGATACACCGAAGGTATCCAGTGTATACGGCTGATGACCGCTGTAGGTGATCCAGTATGCCAGGAACGGCTTCTCGTTTTCGACATACATCCATTTCAGGATATTCATGACATCGCTGTCGGAAGCACCGTCCGCAACGCCGATCTTATAACTGTCATAGAACTCATCATACCCGTATGCAGGATAGATCAGATCACGGTTATAGTAACTGCCGTAGTTGTTATGGTAAGCAGCTGTCCAGTAACCCTGTGCGGAGAACAGCTTGGCCAAAGTTGTCGGATAGGTATTATCCGGATATGCATAGACGACCGCATGCCCCTCACTGTTGGGGATCAGGGATACATTTGACATGAATTCCGTATCACTGGTCGATCCCGGAAGTGCCGGTGTATTGAAGTTCTGTACCCTGATACCCTGACTGTACATCTTGTACAGCGTCGGTGTCAGTTCTTCATCGAGGATCGCTCTGTTGTAGGACTCAGCCTGGATCAGGAAGATATTCTTGCCGGCAAACATGCCCGTAAAGTCATTCGTGCTGATCTCCGGGCGGGTCTGCAGATAGGCATCGATCTCGGCATATTCATCCGCTGCCAGCACCGTATTCTCAAAAAAGCTGGTGACATCTCTGTAAGCAAACGGAAGCAGACCGAACTTCTCCACGAACTGGTTCGTATTCGGTATCTTGTCATAGATATAATAGTCTGTCTTGTTCATCATCCAGGCATCTTCCTGATATCTGGTCTCATCGATCATGTTCAGGTATGTCCTGTGTCTCTGCAGGATCGGGATGATCAGTAACAGAGCTGCCAGTTTCAGCGGCAGACGCCAGATGAACTTGACGCTCTTACGCTGCCACAGGAAGTAACACAGGATAAACAGGATATTCAGGATAATGAAGCCGGCAACGATGATCACATCTCTTGTTTCGACAAACTCGAAGATGCTGTCCTTGACCCCGACTGCCTCACTGACCAGATCCAGAGCCGTATTGAACCGGTAATACATCTTTAATGCCCGGTAATAGATATCCTGTGTAACCAGATACAGGATGTATATCAGCCCGTATACCAGGATAAAGTACCTGTTGAGCATGGCTCCGATAAACCAGATGATCAGCAGTGCCCCGAGAATAACAATGCCGAAAAGCTGGCTGTCATATGCCGAACCGATACCGTAGTTATCACGGACCAGGACAAAATACAGGACGACTGCCAGTGTATAGGCGATCTCAATGGCAAAATACCTGAGGATCTTAAACAGTTTTGTAGGTTTTCTCTTTCTTTTTGTCATGTACGCTCACTGTAACGTTCAATGATTTTCTGTACAAGCGGGTGTCTGACGACATCATCACTTGTCAGGTGCAGGATACCGATCTCACCGATGCCTGTCAGCAGTTCTGCTGCATCGGTCAGGCCGCTTTTTGTGCCGTATTTCAGATCGATCTGGGTCACATCTCCGGTGATCACCATATGTGAATTAAAGCCAAGTCTGGTCAGAAACATCTTCATCTGCGAAGGTGTCGTATTCTGTGCTTCATCCAGAATGACAAACGAATCATCGAGTGTACGTCCGCGCATGAAAGCCAGCGGAGCGATCTCGATCACACCCTTTTCGATCAGTTTATCCGTCTGTTCAACACCGAGCATATCATGCAGAGCATCATACAGCGGTGTCAGATACGGATCTACCTTCTCTTTCATATCACCGGGAAGGAAACCAAGACTCTCTCCGGCTTCGACAGCAGGTCTCGTCAGGACGATGCGTTTGACATCCCCCTTCTTCAGTGCTGATACAGCCTTGATCACAGCCAGGAATGTCTTGCCGGTACCGGCAGGACCGATCGCAAAGACGACCGGCAGATCTTCCATAGCCCTGACAAAACGCAGCTGTCCGCGTGTCTTCGGCGCGATTGCCTTACCGGTCAGAGTTCTGCCGATCACAACACTGCTGAGTTCGTCAAAGTCGACCTTCTCACTCTTGGATACCAGCCGGCAGGCATAGATGACATCCTGCTCCGTGACATTGCGGTTTCTCTTGGCGACTTCGAACAGCGCATAGATCACCTGATGGATCTGTTCACGGATCACATCATCACAGTCCTGGATCGTAAATACATTATCACGGAAGGAGATCTTCTTACCGAAGCATTCACTGAGTACTTTCAGGTTCTTATCTTCACTTCCGATCAGACTCATCGCCTCAAGATTCGTGATCTCTTCCAGTTTTATCGTTGCGTTATTGCTCAAGATAACCTCCTTTTAAGAAAAAAGAAGCCCTAAAGCTTCTTTTACTTACCGCGTCTTCTTGCCTTGCGGGCAGCTTCGCTCTTTAATTTACGCTTAACACCCGGTTTTACGTAGTACTCTCTCTTGCGAGCTTCGGCGAGGGTTCCGTTACGGGATACCTGACGCTTAAAGCGACGCAGTGCATCATCGAGATTCTCGTTGTCTTTCACTACTACTCTTGCCATACCTTATCCCCCCTCTCCGATTTACCTAAATACTATAACAAAGTCAGAATGGTTTTGCAACGGCATTTACATCAGTTTAACACCGTTGCTGGTACCGATACGGTCAGCTCCGGCTGCGATCATCTTCTCCATGTCTTCCGGTGTGCGGACACCTCCGGAAGCCTTGACATGACACTTGTCACCGACTGTTCTGCGCATTAATGCAACATCCTCCGGGGTTGCCCCGCCGGTAGAGAATCCTGTACTTGTCTTGACAAAATCAGCACCTGCTTTTACTGCACATTCACAGGCAAGTACCTTCTCTTCATCACTCAGCAGACATGTCTCGATGATGACCTTGAGGACCTTGTCACCGACGGCTTCCTTCAGGGTGCGGATCTCTTCCGTAACATAGTCAAGATCACGGTCTTTAAGTCTGCCGATGTTGATGACCATGTCGCATTCTTCGGCTCCGTTGTTCAGCGCATCCTGAGTTTCCGCAAGCTTGGCAGCTGTTGTCGTCGCCCCCAGCGGGAAGCCGATCACGGTACATACCTTGACATCGGTGCCGGCAAGTTCTTTTGCACACAGGCTCACCCATCCCGGGTTGACGCAGACACTGGCAAAATCATACTCTTTGGCTTCTGCACACAGTTTGACGATATCTTCTTTGCGGGCATTGGCTTTCAGCAGTGTATGGTCGATATATTTATTCTTAGTCATCTCGATTTTCTCCTTCATTTCCGAAATAGTATTTTCTCAGTACTTCTCTGGCGATCATATCATCTCCGGCATACGGTTCGCGTCCGTTTTCCCTGTACATGAACTTCTCATCACCTTTTCCCATGATGATGATCGTATCCCCGGGATCCGCAAGTTCTGTCGCCTGTCTGATCGCATCATAGCGGTCTTCAATGATCGAATACGGTGTATGCTCGATTCCCTGTGCAATATCCGCACAGATATCAGCCACCGACTCATCACGGGGATCATCCTCGGTCAGAATGATCATATCCGTATATTTGTCGAGGATCTCACCGAACTGTCTGCGTTTGGCGGTATCGCGCTTGCCTGCCGATCCGGTAATGCCGATGATGCGGTTTCCCTTCAGCGTGATCGCACTGGCAAACTGGCACAGCTGCGTAATGCCGTCCGGGGTATGGGCGAAATCAACGATCAGATTGAACGGCTGTCCTTCATCGATACGCTCCATGCGTCCTTCGATCTGCCTGATCTGTCTGAGCATCGGTGCGATCTTCTCAATGGATACACCGCTGACATTCAGCGCGGCGATCGCCGCCAGCAGATTTGAGAGGTTAAACCTCGCCACAAGATTTGTTTCAAGCTCGTAGTCCCGGTTTCCGCAGTGCAGCGTAAACAGGGTCTTATCCTTCATCAGCTGGTAACTTGTGATCTGGTAGTCCGCCGGATTATCTACACCGTACGTTACGACCGCCGCCTTGGTATCCGCAACAATATCCATGCCGCGGGGATCATCCACGTTGGTGATCGCTGTTGCCGAGGGCTTCAGACGGTCAAACATGCGTTTCTTGGCGTTGAAGTAATTCTCCATCGTTCCGTGATAATCCAGATGGTCATGGGTAAGATTTGTAAAGATCGCGACATCAAAATCGATACTGTTGATTCGTCCCTGGTCGATACCGATCGAAGAGGCTTCCAGCGTACAGCACTTGATACCGGCATCAATCATATCCGCAAGGATACCGTGCAGATCATCAATATCCGGTGTCGTTAACAGCGGCGGCAGTTTGACATTGCCGTACTCGATGGCGATCGTCCCGATATAGCCCGTCGGTGAGATCGGATTCATCAGATCACGGATGATACAGGCGATGGAGCTCTTGCCGTTGGTGCCGGTCACGCCGAACATCAGCAGATGCGAAGACGGTCTGCCGTAGAACACATCTGCGACCCTGTTGAATACCGCATTGACATCCTTGACACGTATATATGTTACTTCCGGATCCTTATCCGGGATCGGCTCCGAATGCACGATCACTTTGGCGCCGTTGGCAATTGCCTGCGACACAAAACGGTGGCCGTCAAACATCATTCCCTTCTGGGCAAAGAAGATAGAATTCGGGCGTTTCTTCCGGCTGTCAGCCATCAGACTGTCTATCTCTATTGACGGTACATTTTCAAACAGTTCCTGCAGATTCATTTCTGTCACATCCTTTCTGCACAGATCTCATGATCCTGAAGACCGGTGATCTTCACCCGTATATATTCACCTCGCTCGGCCTGTGTACGGATCCTGACCGGAAGATATTCGGAAGTATGCCCGAGGACATCTCCGCCTTCACTTCTTTCCGCGATCACATACGCACTTCTGCCGAGCCACTGTTTCTTATATTCATCATATAACTTTTCGGAGAGACTGAGACATATCCCTGCCCGTTCTTTCTTGGTTTTACTGTCAATATGATCAGGCATCTGCTCAGCTCTGGTACCGCTGCGCAGGGAGAACGGAAAGACATGCAGGAAAGAGAATCTGCAGGCCTTCAGGAATGTCAGTGTATCCGCAAAGTCTTCATCTGTCTCGCCGGGGAAGCCGACGATCAGATCGGTCGAGATCGAGATACCCGGGATCTTTTCCCGGATCTCTTCTATGCGCTTCAGGTATTCATCCGTTGTATACGGTCTGCCCATCAGCTGCAGAATATGATCACTGCCGGCCTGCAGCGGTATATGCAGGTGTCTGGCAATACGGGGATCCTCCGCCATGACTTCCAGCAGATCATCATCGATCTCACTGATCTCTATCGAAGAGATACGCAGCCTTTGAAGACTGCTGTCCTCCGCCAGGATGCGCCGTATCATCTGTGACAGCGTAACACCGTATTCCCTGCCGTATCTGCCGGTATGGATGCCGGTCAGAACGATCTCGGGATGATGCGCAGAGAGACGTTTTACTTCCGCAATGACCTGATTCGGTGCCATCGAACGTTCTCTTCCCCGGGCAAACGGGATCACACAGTACGCACAGAACTGATTGCAGCCGTCTTCGATCTTCAGATACGCTCTGGTATGTGTCTCAAAATGATCGGTCGTCAGCAGTTCGAATTCATTTTTGACTTCTTTCTGCACGTCGATGATCTTCTCACCGGTGCGGATATATTCTTCGATATAATCGGGCAGTTTATGCTTGTTCGAGGTACCGATGATGATCTCGGCATCTTCGGCCATCTCCGGAGCGATCTGTGAGTAGCAGCCGGCTACAGCAGTGATACAGCCGGGATTCAGACGCTTGCCGCGGCGGATCATCTGCCTGCTCTTCTGCCCTGCCGTATTCGTTACCGCGCAGGTATAGACGACGGATATATCCGCAGGCTCGGAAGGATCGACACGCGTAAAACCGCGACCGGACAATTCCGCCGCAGCCGCTTCTGCTTCGTATGCGTTTACTTTACATCCCAGGATCGTTACCGAGAATTTCATTCTGTTCTCTCCATTGCATCACTGATCACACTCATGGCATAGATCGCAGCTGTTTCCGCCCGCAGGATCCGCCTGCCGAAAGAAACCATCGTGCAGCCTGCCTTCTGCAAAGCCTCACATTCTGCATCCGAAAGTCCGCCTTCGGGACCGATCAGCACCAGCTGACTGCCGCTTTTAAAGGCTTCCCCCAGCATCGGACTTCTCTCATATCCGTTCTCATAGCCAAAATAACGGTGATCTGCCTGTATCTTCTGTACCTGTGCAAATGTCAGCGTATCATCGATCACAGGGATCACATCACGCTTGCACTGGGCAGATGCTTCTTCAAGGATCGCCTGCCAGCGTTCAAGCATTCTGGTACTGCTCTTACGGTCGAGCCGGATCACACATCTTTCCGAGACAAACGGAATGATCCGGGTCACACCCAGTTCGGCGGCCTTCTGCAGCACAAGCTCAAATTTATCACGCTTGATCAACGCCATGGCCAGGATCACTTCCGAAGCCAGTTCCCTGCTCTTATCATCTTCCTGTTCGATCAGGACTTCATACCCGTTACTGGTACGGGATATGGTGCCGTACCACCCTTTGCCGGCATGTACGATCCGCACCGTCTCTTCCGAAAGACGCAGCACTCTGGCATGGTGTGCCTGATCCTGTGTCAATGTATATCTGTCACCTGTCTGTACAGGAGTGTCACTGAAAAACTGATACATATTACTTAAACCAGGGACTCTTTGACAGCAGTTCAGCCAGTCCTTCCAGCTTCTTCAGTGACTCAAGCAGAGGCTTCATATCCTCAGGATCAAACTTCTTCAGCATCTCGATCAGATCGTCATATTTGGACGGATCTAGGGCTTCAAAATCGATCTTATCCAGTCCCATATCTTCGATCATCCTGGCATAACTGTCCATATGTCCGTTCAGCACCGTGATCTGCTCGACTGCCGAAGCCATATCATTCCTGAGACTGAACGTACAGTAAAGCAGGACACCGGCAATCACAAGTGTACAGATCACGATCACAGCCAGCATGATTTTCCGTTTCTTTTCGTCTTCCTTCTTCTGTTCCAGCAACTGGATCAGCAGTTCTTTTTCACTGTAAAATTCAAGTTCATTACTCATGGTTAATTCCTCCCATAAAGTCCCCGCAGATCACTGATCACCATATCAGGGTGGATCTCCTGATCAAACAATCCCTGATTCTGATCATATCCGT
>CADBMY010000012.1 GCA_902795905.1 uncultured Erysipelotrichaceae bacterium | reverse complement strand
TTCTGCGTATCAGTGTATACAGTTTCTTCATGGTCATCCCCTCCCTGTACCTGTATTGTAGAAAAACAGACATACAAAAAAGATGCCAGTGAAGTTCTCATCAGAGATATCGTTTCACAGGGTATAATGGTAGATACAGGAGATAATCAATTCATGCGTACAAAACTGAACTTATATACACACGACGGTCTCTTTCATGCTGATGATGTCTTTGCGACAGCAATGCTTTCACTGATGGCGGAAGAGATCAACGTAGTCAGAGGCAGTGATCTGGAGATCCCGGAAGATACTGCCGGGTGGATCATCTATGATATCGGCGGCGGTGAACTGGACCATCACACCCCGGAAAACAAGGAGAATAACGGCACTCATCCCGGCACAAATGTACCGTATGCGGCCTGCGGACTGGTCTGGCGCAAGTATTACGAAGAGATCCTGGAGGCTGAAGACTGCCCCGAACAGTACATGCGTACGGTCTTCCAGAGACTTGAGACAAGCCTGGTCCTGGGTATTGATGCTGAAGATAACGGCTATAATCCCGTCAGTACGGAACTGGAAATGATCCCCAACCTGCAGCCGGAGATCAGAAACAGTATTATTTATTCTTCACGTACAAGCTTCACCGTTTCACAGGTGATCAAGGATTTCAATCCACCGTGGAACTCGGATATGGATCCCTACGATGCCTTCATGGATGCGGTAGCCTTTGCCAAGGATATCCTGATCAACAGGATCGACAGTATCATCTCCTCTCTGGACGGCAGAGATTACGTTTTACGGGCCATAGACTACTCGGCGGACCACATCATGATCCTCGATGAATTTGCGCCATGGGAGGGTGTTCTGTACTCCCAGAGAAGCAATCCGAAAGCGCAGGATATCTGGTATGTGATCTCTCCGGCTCTGCGCGGAGGCTGGAATGTACAGTGTGCTCTGGTCAGTTCCAATGACCGTTCGGTATTCAGACATCCGCTGCCGCAGGAATGGTATGGACTGCGCTATGAAGAGCTGCAGAACGTTTCCGGAATCAAGACCGCTACGTTCTGTCATCCTTCAGGCTTTCTGGCCGGAACCGAGACCATGGAAGATGCTCTGGCCATGGCAAAACTGGGATGCCGAAGATAACCGTATAAGCAAAAAAGATAGAGACTAAGTCATCTATCTTTTTTCGTGTATGTACTGTCTGTATTTACCTGATCAGTGTAACAGTCTTAAAGACAACGACAAGGGTATTGGCTACCGTAGACATCATCTTGATGAAGATATCCAGAGCGACACCGACAACATCCTTGCGGGTATCCCCGATCGTATCACCGGTGACAGCAGCCTTATGTGCTGGTGTGCCCTTGCCGTGTCCCGGGATATTGCCTCCTTCAATGTACTTCTTCGCATTGTCGAAAGCACCGCCGGAGTTGCCCATGAAGATCGCTCTGGGAACCGCAACGATCGTTGCCCCGACCAGAAGACCGCCGACAAAGTCAGGGCCGAAGACAAAGCCGCCGATGATCGGGATCACGATTGCCAGTACCGAAGGCATGACCATCTTGCGTATCGCTTCCTGTGCAGCCATCGAGATCATCCGGTTGTAATCAGGACGGACGGTGCCTTCCAGAACACCGGGTTCCGACATCATCCGGTCACCTTCATCCGCCATTTTCTTGGCCGAATCGATCGTATTGTCGGTCAGCACAGCTGAGAAGTACTCAACAAGAGCCCCGCCGATGAGACCGCCCGCCACGACGTAGAAAGATGCAAAATTCAGGGTCAGTGCCTCGGAAGCATCGGTGTAGTTGCCGACATAGGCAATGATCAGGGAGACGGTCGCAAAAGCCGCTGAACCAATTGCGAAACCCTTGCCGATAGCTGCTGTCGTATTGCCGACCGCATCAAGCTTATCGGTGATCACGCGGACTTCCGGAGCCAGATGACAGGATTCCGCAAGACCGCCGGCATTATCCGCAATCGGGCCGAAGGCATCGATCGAGACCGTCGCACCAACAAACGCCAGCATGCCCAGTGCCGCAATCGCAATACCGTATGTACCGCTGATCTTACCGCTGATCAGCAGTGATATACCGATGATCATTACCGGCAGTAACACGGAACGGGAGCCGATCGCATCACCCTTGGTCACAACGAAGGCCTCCCCCTCATCACAGATCTCCGCCAGTTCTCTTGTGGGCTTGTACTCCGTACTGGTATAGCGTTCGGTGATCGTACCGATTGCAATACCGCTGGCGATGCCGAATACCGCGGACAGCCACGGCGAAGCCCAGCCCATCAGAAACTCTTCATACAAAGGGACATTCCGGAAGATCACGTATGCGGCAATACCGCTGAGAATGATCGTGATCCCGGCAGAGATCCAGGACGAAAGATCCAGTTCACGGGAAGGATTATCCCCCATCTTCTTCAGGTTGGCATAGCCAAGACCCAGAAGACATCCGGTAAGACCGCATCCGGCAAGGACGATCGGAAATAACGTCGTTGCCCGGAACGTTTCTTCGGCAGCCGCATGACCTTTGAACACAGATGCCGCATATACCGTTACTGCAATCATCAGTGATGAGGAGATCGTCGCCACAAAACTCTCGAGAAGGTCGGAGCAGTTGCCGGCAATATCGTTGACATTGTCACCGATAAAGTCCGCAATCGTATTCGGCACCCGGCTGTCATCTTCCGGCAGATCATGTCTGATCTTACCAAGAATATCCGAGGAGATGTCAGCCGCCTTGGTATAGTTGCCGCCGGCTACGCGGTTAAACATGGCAACGATCGAACAGCCCAGAGAATACGTCGAAATACGCATGATATAGGGATTGCACGGAAGACTGACAAGCAGACCCGTACCAACCGCATCATGTTTAATATCACCGAAGACAAGCAGGATCAGCAATATCCCCAGCATACCGAAAGCCTGCACCGCCAGTCCGCTGATGGAACCTCCGCACAAAGCCACCTTAACGGTTTCGCCGATGCTGAGTGTCTCTCTGGCTCTGTTGGCAGTACGCACATTGGCATAGGTAGCACTGCGCATACCAAGCACACATACAGCCGAGCTCATCGCCGCCCCGATCAGGAACGTGAAACCGCTGGTACGCTCGACGATCAAAGTAAACAGGATCGCCAGCACACAGGTGACCGTGATGATACTGCGGAACTCTGTCTTCATGAAAGCAGATGCACCATCACGGATAATACCGGCCATCTCCGCCATCTCCTGTGTCCCCTCAGGCATCTTTTTAATGCGATGATGATTGTAGAAAATGTAGACCATAGCCAAAACAACGATCACAAGAACTGCCAGCCAGGCTCCCATACTATCCCCTCCTGTTCATTCTGACGTCAATTATGAATAGTGTGCAAATGAATCCGAAATCAAGCTCATCATATACCGTTTTGTTGATTTTAACAACTATCACAACAGTGAGTGTCTTTCTCCGATCATCTGTGCTCTGCTATAATGAAAACAGATACGGTAATTCCGGGAAAGCGAGAAGATGATCATGGATGAACATGTACGGACAGTGAGAAAACTGCTGGCAGAGAGCTGTATTCAGCAGCTGAAGGCCAACGGCTTTGCGGCGGATTACTTCGAAACATCCACAGAAGCTCTCACCTGGCTTCAGAACAATACTCCCGTCGGTTCAAGCATCGGTTTCGGCGGTTCCGAGACCCTGAAACAGACCGGTATCCTGAACTGGCTGACAGGCAACCAGAACTATACTGTCTATGACAGATATCATACCGATGATACAAAGAAAGTCTTCCATCAGTGTCTCGGTGCCGACTACTTCTTCATGAGCACCAATGCCCTTACCGTCGACGGTCATCTCTATAATGTCGATAATACCGGCAACCGGGTCGCTGCCCTGGTTTACGGACCGGAGCATGTTTATGTGGTCACAGGCACGAACAAACTGGTCCGTAATATCGATGAAGCTGTGATCCGCAATGAGGATACGGCAGCTCCTGCCAACAATGTACGTCTTGGCCGCGACAATCCCTGTACGGTTACAGGCAGGTGCATGCACTGTAATACACCGACATCCATATGCAATCAGTTCCTGGTGACGAGAAGATGTTTCCCGGCCGGCAGGATCCACGTGATCCTGATCAACGAAGATCTCGGCTATTAATACACAGAAAGGTCGGCAGTCATGTACAAACGATTTGTTACAAGATCGGCACTGATCATGTTGGCAGCTGGTTTTCTGATCAGCACCCTGATCACAAAGTTCTTCATTGAGAGCTCCTATGCGCAGATGGAAGCAGAAGGTCTTACCGGCAGCCCTTCTGTCATCGGCATCTTTGTGCTGCTGCTTTTCATCTGGGTGCTGGGATTGGCAGTATTTATTCTGATTGATGCCTTCAGAAATATCCTGTCACGCGGAAACGACAGTACATTCGGCGGTTTCCTGAAGGAAGTACTGCTGTTCTTCCTGCTGTGGCTGCTGTTTATCCCGGTATCCTTTGCGGCAATGTATGCCGGCGCCATGTTTGTGCAGATGCCCTGAACAGTGATCTTTACACAAAAAGAACACCGCACGGTGTTCTTTTTAATGATCGTATGTTTCCTGTGCAGCTTAGAGATCACTGTGATTCCTGGGCAAGCATGATCCCCCTGTACATCACCAGCATGCTTAACAACAGAAAGAAATGATACACACCGTTGTAATTAAAATCCCAGATCACCCTGAAACGGATGGATCTTACCATCTGCAGAACTGTACCGGCTGCCAAAAGCAGGATCGCCGTCAGATAGTATTTCAGGCACTCTCTTTCCCGCAGATGCCGCAGCAGCAGTCTGATGATATACACCATATTTGCGGCACAGTATGCACCGAAGGAAACAAACCCGACAGATGTTTTCCAGGACAGGATGACAAGGATAATGGCGCCTATTGCCGCAACACACATGTTTACGGTCAGATTCCGGCGAAGATCGGCGGAGCCATACACCTCGAAACGGATCGCTGCTGTCAGTGCTGACATCATGAATGCCATCAGCGCATAGAGTATTATCCAGAAGACAGAAAACAATTCCCGGCTGATCGTCAGGCCATGCGGGATAACACCGACGAAGCAAACCAGCGCAAACAGTGCGAACATTAACGTCCAGAGATCTGTCCGCACCCGGTGCGGCCACTGTTTCCGCATCCGCAGGATCAGAAATACACAGATGATTCCGTTGATCAGATCTGTTACTGCAGTTGTCATTTCCGTACCTGAAGTAAACATCATATTCTTCTCAGCATCTCTTCACCCATTATATCTCACGAGAGTATCAGGCAGATGCTGAGCAGTATCAGTTTTGTATCCCGCAGTACGCAAATAACTTTTTCTCCAGTCCTTCCGGATCTTCGATCAGATCATTACTCCCCGCCAGCTGTTCAAGCAGTTTTCCGGCTTCCCTTATCCTGTCTTCAGCCTTGGCCGTATCAACACACTGCTCAGAATCTGCAGTCCGTACTTTGATTTCCGCAAGCTTCTTCTGTGTCTCCGCTTCCGATCTTTTCAGTTTCTCGATCAGTACCTGTATGATTCTCTGATTCTCCGTCTGTATCAGGAATGCTTCGTCTGCTTCCTTCTTTCTGCGGTCATACTCCTGCATCTTTTGGCTGTACTCCCGCTTTGCTGCTTTGATCCTCCAGTTTGCCACGGCAGTATCTCTTTCGTAATCATAAACATTACACTGATAGTCGAATGCCTCCAGCCTGTGACACTTCAGTAACAGCCAGAAAACATGAACAGCCATACAGGTCTCATAAAGAAACGCAATCGAAGCAACGTTTATACCAAAGAGAGTCAGACAGTTATACTGAGAAAAGAATACTGCGCACACTACCGTAAGCACTGCAAATACAGCATATTTCAGCGATTCCAGACAGTTTTTCCAGTTATCGGGTTCTTCCGGTTTTTTTGGCATGACGATCTTAACAGAAGTATCCTCCGGCACCGGGATCTCCTCCCTGTGAGGCTGATGTGTCTTGACAACTTCTTCCGCGATGTGTATTACTTCTCTCAGATAATACAGAGATGTCTTTAATTCACTTGCTGTTTTGTCCATTATCCTGTTGTCCCTTTTTTGTTTTCTTACAGCCTGTTGACCGTTCCCGCAAACAGCGGCAGTCCTGTTTCACGATGCATCAAAGCATAGATGAAGGGTGAGTCAAGAGCGACAGGATCCGGCCCAAGAAAACATCCTAATACCCTGTAACTTGCAGTAACTGCTGCCCTGGTTCCTTTCCTGTCCACGATGATCTTTGCTGTGTTTGTTACGCAAGTACCTTGATTGGAATGAGTTGTGCATATCCCTTCC
>CADBMY010000011.1 GCA_902795905.1 uncultured Erysipelotrichaceae bacterium | reverse complement strand
TATTCTCCGTGCTGTATTATTCCATGACACTGGGTGCTTCGGCAGGTCTTCGTGTCGTGATCATGATGGCGGTTTCCGTCATCTGTGCTCTGGCAACAGAGGCAGTCTGGTACAAGTGTACAAAACAGGATGTACTGACCGGTATCAAGACATCTTACGGCTGGGTCACAGGTATGATCCTGACCCTGATGTCTTCAATTAATGTCAGTGTTTATGCTCTGGGTGTTGCGACAGTGATCGCGATCCTGTTCGGCAAGATGGTCTTCGGCGGCTTCGGACAGAATATCTTCAACCCCGCAGCTTTCGGCGAAGCGATCCTGATGAATACTTTTGCCGGCAGCAATACCGATGTCCTGACCGGTGCTACACCGGCGGCAGCGATGAAGGCTTACGGCTGGATGGCGAGCAACGAGGCATTCGGTACATTCCTGGCTGATAAGGGCTTCGGCAGTCTCGGACAGATGTTCCTGGGCTGGTATCCGAGTGTTATCGGTAATACGAGTGCACTGCTGATCCTGCTGTGCTTTGCCTTCCTGATCTGGAGGAAGGATATTGACTGGCAGACAACAGTCTTCTATATCTGCGGTGTGTTTGTGATCACCCTGGTGATCGGCCTGATGCACGGACGCGGTCTCTGGTATCCGCTGTTCCATGTTCTGGCCGGCGGTGTTCTCTTCGGCGGTGTCTTCATGATGACTGATCCGGTAACTTCACCGGTGACGATCGCCGGCAGAGTGATCTTCGCCATCGGTGCTGCTGTGCTGACAGTGATCTTCCGTCTGCGTTCCAACATGCCTGACGGTGTTCTGTACTCGATCCTGCTGATGAACATGATGACACCTGCGATCGACAAGATCATGGAAGGCAGCCAGATCAAGGACTTCACAAAGATCAGAAACAAAGTTCTGATCATCGGCGGATGTCTGTCTCTGGTCGCTCTCGGTGTCGGTGCTATCGCTGAGGAGAAAGTTCCTGCTGCTGCACCTGCTTCTGCAGATGCCGGTGATGATCAGTACAAGGTAGAGGTCGAAGAGATCTCCAATGACGGCAGTACGGCAGTCTATCATGTCAGTGCTGACGGTTTCGGTCTGATCGATCCCGATGGTATTGCTTCTTCCAGCGGTCATGAATATTCCCGCAATGAGCTGGAGATCACGGTCGATCTTGCGACACAGAGTGTTGCCAAGGTCGTGCTGAAGAACTTCGGTGATACGGAAGGTGTCGGTGATACGGCTACCAGCAAGCGTTCTCTCAATGCGTTTAAGGGTGCTACGCTGGATACGGAACTGAGTACGGTAACCAGTGCTACATGGACCAGCAGTTCCGTGAATGCAATGGTCAAAGCTGCTTTGAATGCGGCTGCCGGTAACTGAGGAGGGGATGAAGATGAAAAAAGAATCTACGATCTATAAAGTTATTCTTCTCGGTGTCCTCTGTGCAGTCTGCGGTCTGATCCTCTCCGGTGTTAACTCCGTTACAGAGCCGATCATTCTGGAACAGCAGATCGCTACGGAAAAAGCGAATCTTGAACTGATCTACCCCGGTGCTGAATTCACACAGGTCACGGATTATGAAGATCCTACGGAACTGGTTACGGGTGTATATAAGGCGGAGGGTCTCGGTATGATCTATAAGATCCATAACGTAGGTTATAACTCCAACGGATTTACATTCCTGCTCGCGTTCAATGATGATGGTTCGGTAGCCGGCTTCAAGGTTCTTGAACACGGTGAAACAGACGGCTTCGGTTCCCGCTGCTTCGATGAGGGCTATGTTGGTCAGATCGAGGGACTGTCAGTCTCCGATACGGCTCCGCTGCTCAGCGGTGCTACGCTGACTTCCACTGCCATCCAGCAGGGCTATGATGCTGCCAAGGCATTATTCAATGCCGGACATTAGGAGGTGAGACCATGAGTGAGACAAAAGAAAAGAAGAGTTTCTTCTCGGAAATGGTATTTAATAACCCGGTCTTCGGATTATATCTGGGTATCTGTTCAACTCTTGCGATCACGACCAGCCTGAATAATGCGATCGGTATGGGCGTAGCGGTTATCGTTGTCCTTGTCCTGTCCAATATTCTGGTATCACTGATTGCGCCGCTGACACCGGATGAGATCCATATTCCCGTATATATCGTTATTATCGCAACCCTGGTCACGGTTGTTGGTATGTTAATGCAGGCATTTACTCCTCAGCTGTTCTCAGCTCTCGGTGCCTTCATTGACCTGATCGTTGTTAACTGTATCATTCTCGGACGTGCGGAAGCTTATGCCTGCAAGAACGGTGTAGCGGCTTCGGCCAGAGATGGTCTGATGATGGGTCTGTCCTATACATTCAGCCTTCTTGCCATGTCCCTGATCCGTCAGATCCTCGGTACCGGCATCGTTGATTTCAGCAATCCGATGACAGGCAATCAGGTCTTCAGTCTGCGCCTGATCCCTGCCGGCTTTGAGATCCCGGTATTCACGACACAGACGGGTGCCTTCCTGACATTTGCAATTCTGGCGGCTGCTGTTGCCGGCATGAAGATCAGTCAGGAAAAGAAGGCCAAGGAAGCTGAAAAGGCTGCCAAGGCTGCTGCTGCCGCTGCAGCGAAGGAGAAAGCAGCTGCCGCTAAAGCTGCTGCCGCCAAGGCAAAGGAGGCTGCTAACGCATGAATCTGTTCACATTATTCCTCAGCGGAATGCTGATCAACAATATCATTCTGGCAAAGTTCCTCGGTATGTGCCCGTTCATGGGTGTATCCACAAAACTGAGTTCTGCTGTCGGTATGGGTATCGCAGTTATCTTCGTTATCTTCGGTGCTTCGGTATTCTCCTGGTTCCTGTACTACTATGTACTGGTACCTACAGGACTGGAATTCATGAAGCTGATCTGCTTTATCCTGCTGATCGCATCCTTCGTACAGTTCGTTGAGATGTTTATCAAGAAACAGTCTCCGTCTCTGTATAAGTCTCTCGGTATCTTCCTGCCGCTGATCACGACCAACTGCGCCGTTCTCTACGTGGCACTGGATAACATTACTCAGAAGTATGATCTGCTTGAGACAATGGTCAATTCCATCGGTGTTCCTGCAGGCTTCATGCTCATGCTCGTTGTATTTGCGACGATCCGTGAACGCCTTGACGGCAATGATGTTCCGGAAGCGTTCCAGGGCAATCCTATTGCGCTGATCGTTGCTGCGATCATGGCAATTGCATTCGGAGCTTTTGCCGGACTCGTATAAGAGTATGAAATACCTTTACGCAGTACTGATCGTAGGTGCCCTGTTCGGCATGTACATCTGGCTGACGATCCAAAACCGCAAGACACCGGTTCCCGAAGGCTGTGAGAATCTGGAACCGCAGTGCAGCGCATGCGGCATTACCACATGTGCATTGCGGAAAACTGTAGAGAAAAAGGAGAAAGAATCATGATCAAGGCAATACTTGTTATGCTTATCCTCGGCGGCTGTATGGGCCTGGTCCTCGGCTTTGCGTCCAAAGTGTTCTATGTTGAACCGGATACCAGAGCAGAAGATCTGCTGGCTATGCTGCCCGGATACAACTGCGGCGGCTGCGGCTATCCCGGCTGCTCAGGTATGGCGGCTGCACTGGCAGACGGTTCCGGTGATATCATGAGCTGCAAGCCCAGTAAACCCGAGGCCAAAGAAGCCATCAAGCAGTATCTTGCCGAGCATCCCGCAAACGCATAGATATACAGAAAGGTATGATGAGAATCATACCTTTTTTCGTGGAAAAGACCTTCTGTACGCAAATATGAAAGACAGGAGGTGAACCATGAACCGTAAAACACTGATTCAAATTGCGGCCATTACAGGCTGTGTACTGGCGATACTGACGGTGATCGGGATCGGCTTTAAAGTCTATACAGACAGAGAGATCAACCTGAAGACCGTATATATTGCGGCCAGGGATATACCGCCGAGATCCAAGGTGACAGAAGAAGATCTGATGGAAGCGAAGATACCTGCCGCCTATCTTCTGGATCATACGTATATGCGCAAGGAGGAGATCGTCGGCAAGTATACGGAGATACAGGGACTGATCCCTGCCGGATCTGCATTCTACAAGGGGATGCTGTATGAGGAGAGTGAGCTTCCGGATTATCCTACACTGCAGCTGAAGAAAGGGCAGGCAGCTTATACACTGCAGATCGATCTGACAAGTCTTGGCGGAACGATCTCCGCCGGACAGCGTGTAGATGTCTACGTATCGATCGGAAGACGGGAGGAAATGTCTGTCAATGACAGGCTGTTTGAAGGTGTAAGACTGATCGCAGTAAAAGATCACAGGGGACTGGATCTCAATGATCCCGATTCCTCGGGCACACCGTATCTGGCTGTGCTGGCACTGAACAAAGAGGATGTCAATGTTCTCTCGGCGGCCGAGCAGGCAGGGGATATCCGGCTGATTCCCGACAGTGATACATACAGTTTTACCGATGAGGCGAGACTCTGTGAGGACTCGGCAGTGTTAGCCTTCATCCGTCAGGATGAGATGGTATAATTCCCTTAAAGGAGCAATACAGCAATAAAGTTGCACAAATTCTTTGCCTGGGCAACGATCTTCTGTTTCCTGGCAACCATGATCTCAGGTTACGAGAAAAAATAAAAAACCGCGTCAGCGGTTTTATTACTCTAATGGGGCGACTAGTGGGACTCGAACCCACGAGTGCTGGAGCCACAATCCAGTGTGTTGACCAACTTCACCATAGCCGCCATGAGCATTGTTATTGTATATTAAAGAGAAAGCTATTTCAACAGGAATTTTATGAACAGACTGACAGAGATCACATTGGACGGTATTCCGTATCAGGTAGATATCATCCGTAAACCGATCAAAAACATGTATCTGCGCATCAAGGGAAAGCAGCATCTGCAGGTTACCTGTCCGCGGAGGCTGAGTGATGAGCGGATACGGATGTTTATCGTGCAGAAGCAGGACTGGATCCGGAAGACGGCAGCGAAGCAGGATCTGCATGAGGTCATGAACAGGGAGGGTGTAAACGGACCGTTTATCTGGTGGCTTGGCGAGCGGAAGTATGTGCGCTGCGAAACAGCCCCGGGAGACCGCATGGAGATCTCAGGCGATATCATTACATTTTATCTGAAGGAGGTTACCGATACACGGATACAGAAGACCTTCCGCAGATATGCCGGTAAAACTGTTCTGGAACTGGCGGCAAAGCACCGCTCGGAGTGGGACCGTGAGATCTGTCTCAGAAACCATATCACCCCTCCGGAGATCACTGTCAAGCACATGAAGAGCCGCTGGGG
>CADBMY010000010.1 GCA_902795905.1 uncultured Erysipelotrichaceae bacterium | reverse complement strand
TACCGGCAAAGAAGCCGGTGATGCCAAGACACACTGCCAGAAGAAGTGCCAATATAACTTTGATATAACGATTGCCTGAAATCTGTCTGTCCATGTTAATAACCTCTATGCTTTCCCTGCTTTCTTCAGGGCATCATATGTTTCCGAAAGCCACTCATGATAGTGATCATACGCCGGCTGTGTCCACCAGTCCAAAAGCTTGTTTAACGATACAGTATCATCTTCTGTGCTTGTGCACCTGTACTGTTCGGGATCACGGTTGACCGTCACGAGATGCGCACCATCTTCCCTGAAGTCGATCTGATAGATACAGTATCCCGTCCAGCTGCGGTGTGCCCACAGTGTTGATCCTTCCATGTACCAGAACCACTTATCCTCCATCTCCTGCGGGATATTGCCATGACGCAGTGCCTTCATTTCTTCATCGCTGAAATCCCTTCTGAGCACAAATGTCTCATGCTGTGCAGGCAACGGCAATGTTTTCCAGTCATCCCTGCGGGCAGCTCTGTTTCTATTATCTTCTGTCATATATCTCTCCGAATAGTATCATTGATCCTTCTTCATTATACAAAAACAGGACCGTTACAGTCCTGTCTCCGCATACAATACCGCTTATTTCACTGACTATTTGCCGAATAATCCTATGATATCAGAGAAGATATTTTCTTCCTTTGCGCCGGCCTCTGTGATACTGACTGTTTCTGTCTTCCAGTAATCACTCATATCATTGATGAAATCGATCTTCAGTGAATCTTCCGTAACATCCTCCGGTTTCTTCCCCGCTTTCAGCAATTCATAATCTTTGACAAATACCATCATGCGCCATTCCATATGATGCCTGTTCTTCATATGACGGTACCAGATCTCATGATACTGGCTGATCCTGATATATTTATTCACAAGATACGCAAAGATCAGCGGTACCAGGATCACTGTATAGAGATACATATCTGTCCATTCACCATCATTGAGGACCCACTCCTTACTGGTGATCAGAAACAGACTCAGAAAAGGAATACATAAGATGACAAACAGAACCAGCAGCTTGTAGAAATAGTATTTCAGCTTATTGGCAGATTCCTTATATTTCTCATACTCGTAGGCTTTGACGAACATCTTGAAAAACCTCTGGAAGAATGAACCCTCCTCTCCGTTGTCAGGTTCCTTTTCATCCGCATTCCAGACCTTTACAAAGTATTCAAAAAGCTCATCCTTGATCGATTCCTTCTTACCGCGCCGGAACCATCCTGCTATCGCTGCTATGACAATGACTGCCAGTAACGGTACAACTAAATTCACCGCAAAAATTTTACCATTCATCTTACTACCTCTTTCCGGTTCCTCATTCACAGATTACCGGCTGTCTTCGATGTATTATAAGCCGATAAAAACAATTCATGATCACAAGCATTTCTTTACACAAATCAGTATTATACGATCAATCCTCACCGGCAGGAATCGTTATTTCACAGGCATAATCTTCCGGATATGCCTCTTTTGTCCCTCTCCGTTTCCAATACTCCCGCCAGTATTCCCACCATTTCCGGGAAGCTGTTTCTATCTCTTCTTCCGTGTACCGCCTGTTTCTTCCTACAATCCTGATCTCGTCCCCGCCGGCAATAAACCCAACGATGCCGCACCTTGCACAGAGAAGATGATTTGCGGCCGCAGCTGTTTCCGGCCCGGAATAATCTTTGACTGCTGTTTTATGCATATAATCGTTCATCAGTGACTCCGCTTCTTTTACATCGTCAAACGCCATCTCATACGTATCCACAGGGAAAAGAACAGAATCATCCTCGTGAAGTCTCTGATACCAGCTGTCATCATCCAGATTATCCAGAAATACAGCAAAACTATGACCAAAAAAGCGAACAGCCAGAACATCCGTTGTGCGTGGTTCTTTCTCTGTCTTTGTTTCGTCATAAAGCAGAACGTCGCAAAACTGCATCTGAACCATGTCATCCCTGACCAGCCACCAGTGCCATGATCCGACTTCAGAAATAGCATCTGATAATATATTAAGCGTACGGATATTCATAAAGTCTTCCTGTTCCTTCATCACCGGTTACGGCTCTTTGCACGCCTCTTCATGTACAGATGTGAACGCGAAGATTAGATGTAGATATCCAGCGTTCCCTCTTTATGCCATTTTCTGAGCTTCAGGATCATAATGACCGTCAGGATCAGCATGAACGCATTCATGCCCAGATTCAGGAAAATGAAATTGTCATTGCGTTTAAGCAGATTGATGGAAAAATCATACATCGTGTGGATCAGTGCCGGAACACCGATTGCCATAAGCGTATACAAGCCGCTTCCCTTTACCTTACCCAGACCATAGTAGTATCCCATGATCACCGCAAACGTAAAGTGGAAAGGCGTCAGGGCCCGGAAGATCGCCAGGGCGATGCTGCCTGCCGAATACTGGATATCCTCGATCAGCTGGAAACTGACAGCCACGACCGCAAAACACAGCAAGGCATCCATCCAGGTATTCACCACACCCTCTTTTCTCATCACGATCTTTGCGCACAGGAACTTGATGAATTCCTCCACAAAGCCG
>CADBMY010000009.1 GCA_902795905.1 uncultured Erysipelotrichaceae bacterium | reverse complement strand
CCGTTTATATCCTTTGACAAAAGTAACATCTAAACAATTATTACCGATTTATGATAAACCAATGATCTATTATCCTCTCAGTACACTAATGCTGGCGGGTATTAAAGATATTCTGATCATTTCCACACCGGTGGATCTGCCTAATTTTGAGCGTCTGCTTCGTGACGGTTCACAGTTCGGCGTTAATTTCACTTATAAAGTGCAGGAGAGTCCTGACGGACTGGCGCAGGCTTTTATGCTGGGCAAGGAATTCATCGGTGACGATAATGTATGTCTGATCCTTGGTGATAATATCTTCTACGGCAATCATTTCGGCTCGATGCTGAAAAGGGCTGTCAGTGAGGTTGAAGAGAACGGCGGGGCGATGATCTTCGGCAAATATGTCAACGATCCCGAAAGATTCGGTGTTGCGGAGTTTGACAGTGAAGGCAAGGTGATCTCTCTGGAAGAGAAACCTGCACAGCCGAAATCCAATTACGCTGTTGTCGGTCTGTACTTCTATGACAACAATGTCGTGAAGTATGCGGAAACGCTGAAGCCGTCTGCACGCGGTGAATATGAGATCACGGATCTGAACAGGATCTACCTTGAGAAGGGTGCGCTGGATATGACTGTCTTCGGCAGGGGGTTCGCATGGCTTGATACAGGTACGATCGAATCTCTGGCAGAGGCCAGTGACTATGTCAAGTTGGTTGAACAGGTACAGGGCATCAAGATCTCGGTGCCTGAAGAGATCGCGTTCTACAACAAGTGGATCGATGAAAAACAGCTGATCGAGGCTGCCGAGAGCTACGGTAAGAGTCCGTACGGAGCACATCTGAGGAATATTGCGTCCGGCAGTGTACAGACTACCTATAACAAGAAAGGGCGTTAGGATGAGAGTGATCTTCCTTGGCTGCGGATATCTGGGGTATAACCTGGATGTTCGTCTGCAGGATAAATATGATGTGGAGATGTGGGGGATACAGAGTCCCTATGTTGAGCGTCTTTCACAGTTTACGGAAGTGAATGCTTTTGATCCTGAGGCTCTGGCAAAACTGGATGCAGAGGATGCTGTGATCATTGATACCGTAGCGCTGGTGGCGAATAATGCCCGTACGGATGATGATGAACTGGCATTGCAGGAAGTTGAAAACAAGTACAGGGCTCTGCTGGATGTGCTGAAACGCGGGAAAGCGAAGAGATTTATCTACTTTTCCAGCGGCGGTACCATCTACGGTGACAGTGACAGACCGATCAGTGAGGATGCGCCGATCGATCCGATCTCTCTGTATGCACGCAGTAAGGCACGTACGGAGAAGCTGATCCGGGAATCCGGAATCGATTACCTGATCCTGAGGCTGTCCAATCCCTATGGCGGCTATCAGCTGAAAGGCAAGAGTCAGGGGGTAATTCCGATCCTGATCAATAAAGCTCTGGATGATGAGGTCTTTGAGATGTGGACGGACAGTTCCACGGTGCGGGATTATTTCTACATTGATGATCTGGCAGAGGTGATCTGCAGACTGATCAGGCAGGATATCTCCGGTGAGACGATCAACGTCGGCAGTCATGTCGGCACATCGCTGCAGGAGGTAATCGACCTCGTGGAGGAAAAGACCGGAAAGAAGATCCGCATTGAGCGTAAGGAAAGCAATGTACATATCGTACAGTCGATCATCCTGGATACAGATAAACTGTACAGACTGTGCGGTTATGTACCGGATACACCGTTAACATACGGTATACAGGAAGAAGTAAAGAGAATACTGGAGGAGCGAGAATGAAAATACTGGTTACAGGCGGAGCAGGCTTTATCGGCGGGAATTACTGTCTGAAGATGACGGAGAAGTATCCCGAAGATACATTTGTATGTCTGGATCTGCTGACTTATGCAGGGAATCTGGAAACTCTGGCACCGATCATGGACCGGGAGAATTTCCGCTTTGTCAAAGGGGATATCCGTGACCGTGCATTCATTGATGAACTGTTTGCGCAGGAGAAGTTTGATGTTGTGATCAACTTTGCGGCAGAGACGCATGTAGACCGCTCGGTGGAGGAACCGGATGTGTTCGTATCCACCAATGTCATGGGTGTACAGGTGCTTCTGGATGCCTGCAGAAAGTATGATGTCAAACGTTTCCATCAGGTAAGCACGGATGAAGTATACGGTGATCTGCCGCTGGACAGACCTGATCTGTTATTTACGGAGACGACACCTCTGCATGCGTCTTCCCCGTATTCGGCATCCAAGGCCGGTGCTGATCTCCTGGTTCTGGCTTACTATCGTACATTCAAGCTGCCGGTGACGATCTCCCGCTGCTCGAATAACTACGGACCGTATCAGTTTCCGGAGAAGCTGATCCCGCTGATGGTCTCAAGAGCCATGGCTGATCAGTCACTTCCTGTGTACGGTGAAGGTCTGAATGTCAGAGACTGGCTTCATGTCTATGATCACAATACGGCGATCGATCTGATCGTCAGAAAGGGCAGAGTCGGTGAAGTATACAATATCGGCGGTCATAACGAGAAGGCCAATATCGAAGTTGTCAAGACGATCCTGAAGCAGCTCGGCAAGCCGGAATCACTGATCCACTATGTCAAGGACAGACCCGGTCATGATCTGCGTTATGCGATGGATCCGACCAAGCTGGTCAATGAACTTGGATGGAAGCCGGAGTATAACTTTGATACAGGTATGGCCCAGACGATCACCTGGTATGTAGAAAACAGAGACTGGTGGGAACATATTCTTTCCGGTGATTATAAAGAGTATTACGCAAAGATGTATAAGGACAGACAGTAATGAGCAAGTATGATGTGATTATCGCCGGAGCCGGGTATGCTGGCAGTACGGCAGCCCGTGTGCTGGCGGAAAACGGAAAGAAAGTGCTGATCCTTGAGAAGAGAGATCATATCGGCGGCAATGCCTATGATTATATCGATGAGAATCAGGTCAGAAGACATGAGTACGGACCTCATCTTTTCCATACATCTTCGAAGAAGGCTGTAGAGTTTCTTTCCCGGTTTACAGACTGGTATCCGTATGAGCACAGAGTGCTTGGCTATATTGAAGGCAAACTGGTGCCGATCCCGTTTAATCTGACTTCGATCGAAGAGATCTTTGAGGCAGAGAAAGCGGAACATCTGAAACAGGTATTGATCGATACTTACGGTATGGAAACGAAAGTGCCGATCCTGAAGTTAAGAGAAAATGATGATCCGGATATCCGTGAGCTGGCAGAGTTTATCTACGAGCATGTCTTCAAGTACTATACGATGAAGCAGTGGGGATATACGGTTGAAGAGATCGATCCGGCGGTAACGGGACGTGTTCCTGTTCATGTATCCTTCGATGACAGGTACTTCCAGGACAGCTTCCAGCAGATGCCGAAAGAGGGCTTTACGCCGATGTTTGAGAAGATGCTTGATCACGAGAATATCGAGGTCAGGCTGGGTGTCAATGCTCTGGATCATGTTCAGGTCTCTGCAGAGAAGGGTGAGATCAGCTTTGACGGAGAAGTGTTTGACGGTATCTTCATCTATACGGGTATCGTTGATGAACTGTTTGGCTATTGTCTCGGAGAGCTGCCTTACCGCAGTCTCTGGTTTGATGTACAGACGCAGGAAGGTACTTTCCAGCCTGTTGGTACGGTCAATTATCCGACCCCGGAAGAGGTTCATCCTTACACGAGGATCACCGAATATAAGCATATGATGGCCTCTGAGGACATGCCTAAGTCGACGATCGCTGTCGAGTATCCGTTTGTCTACGGCAAGGATAACGAGAAGGGAAATATCCCGTATTATCCAGTCTTTACGGATGAGAGCAGGAAGGCCTATGAAGCGTATGTGGAACTGGCGGAAAAGGTCCCCGGACTGTATCTTCTGGGCAGGCTTGCGGAGTATCGCTACTACAACATGGATGCGATCACGGAGCGGGCTGTAAGCTTTGCGGAAGAGCTTCTGAAGAAGTAAAAACAGATATAAAACAGGTTTAAACGAAGGACTGCTGAGCAGTCCTTTTTAAGTACGAAAAAAGTTTGTTAAACGTACCGAAAGGTATTGAGTTTTACGCTGAAAGTGGTAGACTTGTGGTATAAAGTGATTGAAAGTGGCGGAAAGTGGGGGATACGCAATGTTCATGGGTGAGTTCAGACATAGTCTGGACGCAAAAAACCGACTGATCATTCCTGCCCGCATGCGTGAAGACCTGGGGGATTCCTTCGTAGTGACCTCAGGCCTGGACGGCTGCCTTACGGTGTACACGATGGAGCACTGGGAGCGTATCATTGAAGGTCTCTCCAGACTCCCTTCAACGAAGCGTGAAGCCAGACAGTATATCCGTCATATCACTTCAAAAGCTACGGAGTGTTCGTTTGATTCCCAGGGGCGCATCCAGTTACCGCAGAATCTGGTCGCAGCTGCCGGCATCATGAAGAAATGTGCCGTTATCGGAGCTGCCGATCATGTCGAGATCTGGGCGGAGGAAAAGTGGGATACATACGACGCTGAGATCGCTGCCTCCTTCGAGGAAGCGGCCGAAAACCTGACGGAGTACATTGCCTGATGGAACATGTAAGTGTTCTGCTCAGGGAGACCGTCGACCTGTTAAATGTAAGACCTGAGGGGATCTACTGTGATGCAACTTTGGGAAGAGGGGGACATACCCGCTATCTGGCAGAGAAGCTCACGACGGGTAAGATCTATGCTATCGATAAAGATGCACAGGCAATCGAAGAGTCGAAGGTGAACCTGAAATCATTCGAAGACAGGGTCACCTTCATTCATGGAGATTTCCGGGATATACGCTCTCTGCTGGAAAATGCAGGGGTACGGAAGCTGGACGGACTGATGATGGATCTGGGTGTCAGTTCCCCGCAGTTCGATGATCCCGAACGGGGCTTCAGCTACCGGTATGATGCCCGACTGGATATGCGGATGGACCGCAGTCAGGAAAAGACAGCCTACAGGGTTGTCAACACATACACTGAGAAAGATCTGATCCGTATCCTGCGGGAATACGGTGAAGAGAGATACGCACCGCTGATTGCCAGAGCGATCGTCAGACAGCGACAGGCTCAGCCGATCAGCACCACTTACGAGCTTACGGATGTGATCCGCAGTGCTCTTCCCGAAAGAGAACTGCATAAGAAAGGACATCCGGCCAAGCAGACCTTCCAGGCACTCAGGATCGAAGTCAACGATGAACTGACAGCCCTGAAGGAAGGCCTTCAGGATGCACTGTCAATGCTTGACCACGGCGGCAGATGCGCCGTCATCACGTTCCATTCCCTCGAGGACAGGATCGTGAAGAGAATGTTTAAAGATTTGTCAACTGCTCCATTTGCGGATCCCAGGCTGCCGCTGAAAGAGACGCAGATGGAGCAGGCCTCCTTCTCCCTGATCACCCGCAAACCGGTGACAGCGGATGAAGAAGAACTGGAAGAAAACCACCGATCACACAGTGCCAAACTGAGAGTTATAGAAAGGATCTGATCACCATGGCTAAAATCGTAAGAACAAAAAGAAGAAAGAAATTTAAACTGATGACTTTCGCGTTTACATTCTTTGTCTTTTCAGGACTTTGCTTCCTTGCAAGTTCGCTGTTCTTACGTACCTACAATAACTCTCTGAGTTCCAGGAAACAGGCTATCGAAGCGCAGATTGCCGCTGTTGAAGTGGAAAACAATGCCGTTAAGGTAGAGATCCAGCAGCTGATCACAAAGGACCGTGTCGATAATATTGCCGATGAGAACGGTCTTCGTCTGGATCAGAACAGTATCGTAGCGATCGCCTCCGCAGGAGAATAGAATGCGTCGAACCCGGCGTGCTCTTTCCGTCATATTTTTAAGTACATTAGCGGTAATGGTTTTAATTGCCTCTAATGTTTTTTTCGTTTCTGTATATAAAGTACATTTACGCTCCGGCACAGACCTTTCAGCCTATGCGGATTCTGCCAACACGGTGCGTGAAACGACCAAAGCTCTGCGCGGAAACATCTATGACCGCAACGGTACGATCATCGCTCAGGACAACAAGACATACAATATCGTCTGTATTCTCGATCCCAATCGTCCGGCTCCGGAAGGGAAGATCGCCTACGTCAACGACAAGGAAGGTACGGCAGCAGCATTGTCTCGTATTCTGAAGATCGACTATGAGACGTGTCTTGGCTATCTGAAGCAGAATGTATACCAGACCGAGCTTGGCCTGGCCGGGAGAAACCTGTCCAAGGCAACGATGGAGGAGATCACAGCCCTGAATCTTCCCGGTATTGAGTTTACCGATTCCATTCAGCGTGTATATCCGCTCGGTACATTTGCGTCCAACCTGATCGGTTTTGCACAGTCCGATGAGACCGGCTCCACGATCGGCCGCATGGGCGCAGAACTGTATCTTGAAAACTATCTCGGCGGTGTTGACGGCTACCGTATGTATCAGGCAGATAAGAACGGCTTCATCCTTCCAGGTATGCGTGAAGAAGTAGTCAGTGCTGTCAACGGCTCCAATGTATATCTGACCCTCGATCAGCAGATCCAGGAGACACTGGAGGAATCCTTCCGGATGACCAACGATATCTTTGATGCCTACCGTGTATGGGGCAGTGTCATGGAGATCAGCACCGGCAAGATCCTGGCCTGGGGACAGTCACCGTCTTTTGACCCGAATACACTGGAGATCAGTGACTATAACAACTACGGTGCCCAGCTTCCGTATGAGCCGGGTTCAACGATGAAGACATTTACCTATGCGGCAGCGATCAACGAGGGCGTATATGACGGCAATGCCAAGGTATACGGCGGCCCGTACTGCTTCTCTGCCGATGAGAACAATAACCCCGTACGTGTTGAATCCAACGGCTATGGCTGTATCTACAATGCCGGACGTAAGAACTACGGCTGGGCAGACTATGACCACGGCATGATCTGGTCGGCGAATACGATCACGGCGGAAGTACAGAATACACTGATCGATCCCGATACACATCTGGGATACCTGAAGGCTTTTGGTTTCTTCCAGCCTGTCATGACAGACGGTCTGCCGGAGGAGACAGGATACCTGAACTTTACCTGGCCGGCGGATAAGCTGTCATTGTGCTATGGCCAGGGTTCGACAGTAACGATGCTGCAGATGCTGCAGGCATACAGTGCCATCTTCGGTGACGGGAATATGGTCAGACCGTACTTTATCGAATCGATCAGAGATGGTTATGACAACAACCGTGTGATCTATCAGGCTGAGACCAAGATCACCGGCACTCCGATCACGGAGGAGAGTGCCAAGGAGATCCAGCGTATCCTGTACCGTGTTATCAATGAGGATGACGGTACGGCAAGACACTACCGGATCCCGGAAACGACGCTGATGGGCAAGACCGGTACTGCCGAAGTTGCCATCAACGGCAACTATAATACCGGTACTACGATCACTTCGGTCATGTGCGCAATGCCGGCAGATGACCCACAGGTCATGGTCTACTACTGCTTTGAAGCACCGTACAACCCGAATGGTCAGTACTATACTTCACCGGTGCAGAATCTGCTCAGAAAGACAGCGATGCGTCTTGGCTTTGCGAAAGCGCCGGAGGTCGAAGAACCTGCCGATGATGAAGAGACGGACAGTGATGTCATCCATACCTTTGAGATGCCGAATGTGCTGAATCATACGGTTGCCTATGCCGAAGAGAAACTCAGCAGCACGGAGACAAAAGAGATCTATCTCGGTACCGGCGACAGTATCATTGACCAGTATCCGAGGGCCGGAAGTATCATCTCCACAGGCCAGAAGGTCTTCCTGCTGCTGGATACCAACAGCTTCATCATGCCGGATATGACGGGATGGACAAGAAAGGATGTGACCGGACTCTGGTCGGTAACGCAGTTTGGCTTCAAACTGACCGGAGAGGGTACCGTCAGTGAGCAGAGCATACCTCCGGGAGCGACTGTAGCCCGCGGTACAGAAATAGAAGTTGTCTTTAAATAACAATTAATATACAATAATGCAGGCTTAAAGGAGGGCACGGTATGGCAGTGAAACTGGTAATGGGATTTCTGATCTCGCTTGCGTGTGTACTCGTACTGATGCCTGCTTTTATTGACTTCATGAAGCGGATCAGCTTCAACCAGACGGTCAGTGAGTATGCTTTGGACGAGTATAAGGAGAAAGCCAAGACGCCGATCATGGGCGGAGTGATGTTCATTATCGTACCGGTGGTGATCTCGCTGGCGATGACAGAGAATCCGTTGGCGGATCTTGATCTGATGATCGTATTGATCACATATGTCGGCTATGGTCTGATCGGCTTTATCGATGACTTCCTGATCGCTGTCAAACACGACAATGACGGTCTTCTGCCCCGGTACAAATTCCTGATGCAGGTGGTGCTGGCGCTGATCGTCTTCCTGATCTACAGAAGTGATGCGACACTCGATGTGACACTGCTCTTTACGAAAAAGAAGATCGAGCTGGGTATTTTCTATATCCTGCTGATCCTGTTCATGTTTTCCGGTGCTTCAAACGCGGTCAACCTGACGGACGGCATGGATGGTCTGGCTGCCGGCTGTGAGCTCTTCGCATTGATTCCTTATCTGCTGTTTGCGATACGTCAGGGCAAGACTTCCATAGCAATCTTTATCGGCTGTATGCTTGGTGCTCTGATCGGTTATCTGCATTTTAATCTCAAACCTGCAAAGATCTTCATGGGTGATACCGGTTCACTGGCGCTGGGAGCTGTGCTTGCGGCTCTGGCCATGGTGATGAAGAAGGAACTGTCACTGATCATCATCGGCGGTGTCTTCGTGATCGAAACACTGTGTGTCATGATCCAGATCGGTTCTGTCAAGCTCAGACATAAGCGTGTTTTCCCGTATACACCGATACATTATGCGTTTACCGTAAAGGGTGTACCGGAGGAGAAAGTCGTACGTTATTTCTGGGTATGTGCGATCATTTGCGCAGTTATCGGCGGTTTTATCGCTCTTTGATGATTTTTATTCGTTATTGATCTTGTTTTTTGTTATAATTTTACTTTGCATAAGGTTAATGTAATGGAAAACAGATTTTTTAATATCAACGATACCGAGGTACAGATGACGATGGTCGTCAAACTGCATCAGCTGCAGAGAGAGGGCCTGCCGGCACTGACATATCGGAATCTGGAAGATTATCTGCAGTATGTATTGTGGCGGGACAGGTATCCGAAACAGCTGCATACGGCAGTTGACGATGTACTCTCTGTGACGGCGGGAGACATCGTACAGTTTCTCAGCCGTCAGGCCATCGTTGATGGAAGCCGCATGGACCTCGAGGACTTTGCGGATCTGATTGGGGGATAGCAGTGAGATGAAAACAAAGAAAAACGGATTGTATTGGCTCTGTGCCGCGGTAGTGGTGATCGCTGTTCTCGTAGGAACGACCTGGGGCTACATTCAGAATCATCTGAATCTTGGTCTGGACCTGCGGGGCGGTTTTGAGATCCTCTACGAAGTAACACCGCTGAATGAGGGCGGAAGTATCGACATGACAGCCGTGACCAACAGTATTCAGAAGAGGGTCAACGTGCTCGGTGTCAATGAGCCGCAGATCACGGTCGAAGGTGACAACCGTGTCAGAGTACAGCTGGCAGGTGTCAGTGATCAGGAGTCTGCGCGTGAGATGCTCGGTACGACAGCCAACCTGACATTCCGTGATATCAATGACAATGAACTGGCGGATGCTTCGCTGGTGGCAGAGGGCGGTGCCTCTCTGGCATATCAGGACGGCCGTCCGATCGTTTCCCTGAAGATCAGTGATCCGGATAAGTTCGGTGAGATCACCAGAACGGTTGCGGCCAAGGGTGCCGGACAGAACCTGATGGTCATCTGGCTGGACTATGAAGAAGGGGATTCCTACGCTGCTGAAGCAGCCAAGGCAGCTGCCGGCGAGGAAGCCAAGTATATCTCGGCCGCATCGGTCAACTTTGAGATCAACGGTGACTGTATCATCCAGGGCAGCTTTACGGAGACAGAAGCCAGAACACTGGCCAATCTGATCAATTCCGGATCTCTGCCGGTAAAGATGACGGAGATCAGCTCCAACGTTGTTTCCGCACAGTATGGTAATGATGCCCTGCAGAAGACAGGTATGGCAGGTATTGTCGGTGTGCTCGCCGTCATCCTGTTCATGATCTGGCAGTTCCGCATTCCCGGTGTTATTGCCGGTGTCATGCTGGTGGCATATATCTGGATCATCTTCCTGCTGTATGCGCTGATGGGTGCTGTATTCACACTGCCAGGTATCGGTGCTCTCGTGCTTGGTGTCGGTATGACTGTCGATGCCAATATCATCACCTATGAACGTATCAAGCAGGAGTTATACAAGGGTCATCCGATCCGGGCTGCAGTCAGCGAAGGACAGAAGCTGTCATTCTCTTCGATCTTTGATGCCCAGTTTACGACCCTGCTGGCTGCCCTGATCATGTATGTCTGGGGCAACGGTGCTGTCAAGGGCTTTGCGACGATGCTGATCATGACCGTTGTCATGACGCTGATCGTCAATGTTGCATTAAGCCGTACAATGCTGAATCTGCTGGTCAATTCCGGTATCTGTGACGGTCATCCGGAATGGTTCGGCGTAAAGAAGAACAATATTCCTGATCTTGCCAAGGGTGAGGAACAGTTCTACTTCGGTCATAAGAGCCACGATTATCTTGGTATTGCCAAGTATACGATCACAGCTGCCTGTGCAGTTATCGGTATTGCCTTACTGATGTCTGTTGTCAACGGTGTCAGAGGCGCAGGCTTCATGAACCTCGGTATCGACTTTGCCAGCGGCACCAAGCTGACGATCTCCTCAGAGACGCAGCCTGTAACGACAGAAGAAGTTTCCGCTGTTCTGGAAGACCTCGGTTTCTCCGGTTTCAGCTATCAGTCCGCAGGTGAAAATGTCATCTATGCGACAACAAAAGAAGCGGTTTCCACCGAGCAGCTCTCTGAGATCAAGACAGTCTTCACCGAGAAGTACGGTACGGAACCCGGTGATAACATTGTTACACCTGTTGTCGGCCGTGAGCTTGTCCGCAATGCCGTGATCCTGACGATCGTTGCCTGGATCGCGATGCTGGCATACATTGCCTTCCGTTATGAGTGGGATTATTCGGTCAGCTGTCTTGTGGCCCTGATCCACGATGTCCTGATCACGCTGTCTGCGTTTGCAATCCTGCGTCTGGAAGTGAATATCGAACTGATCTCCGTCTTACTGACGATCATCGGTTATTCGATCAACAACTCGATCGTTGTCTTCGACAGAGTCAGAGAGACGATGAGTACCATAACAGGCAGAGTCACGCCTGAAAGATACAGAGATATCGTCAACGGTTCTCTTGATAAGACACTGATGATGTCACTGCTGAGTTCAGTTACCACGATCCTGCCGATCATCTTCCTGCTTCTGATGGGTTCCCGTTCGATCTTTACATTTACATTCTCGATGTTTATCGGTATGATCGCCGGTACACTGAGTTCCATGTTCCTGGCGCCGACGGTCTGGTACTGGATCCGTACGCACTATGAACCGAAGAAGAAAGAGAAGAAAAAAGTGAAGAAAGAAGCTCTTGACGAGTATACCTTCAAAGGAATCAATGCCTGATCCGAAAAGAAGTGAGAAATCACTTCTTTTCTTCAGTACAGACATACGTGATAACATATAAATGACAAATTATGGAATATCAGGAAATCAGAAACACATACAAAAACTTCTATTACCGCGACTTTGAGATCTATGAGGACAGTGAGGAGATCCAGATCATCTTTGATTTTGAGATCGAGGGACTGTCTCACTTTAATCCGGTATTCATTCTGCCGAAGCCGAAAGACGGCAGGAATGTTACGGAGCTGAAAGTCTTCCGGGAAGCAGCTTTTTCGCTTGGTCTTGTAGAACTGATCTCGTACTGGAAGATCGCATGCCCCGAGAATGTGACGGTGGAGTGCGGATATCTTGATGAGGCACAGATCTGCTGGTGGAAGAAAGTGTATTATTTCGGACTGCGTGAGTTCTTTGAACGCAATCAGATCGACGAGAGTGAAGAAGGGTTCATGAAGCTGACTGCTCTTGGCCAGAAGATCACCGGCAGAGAGGATACGGCTGTCTACAGCGGCAACCTGATCCCTGTGGGAGGCGGTAAGGATTCCTTTGTGACACTTGATCTTTTGAAGGATATGCGCAGTGATAACAAGGCATTTATCATCAACAGTATCCGCAGTGCCCTGAACAGTGCCGAAGCTGCCGGATATACCGAAGAGGATCTGATCGTTGCCAGCCGCTCTCTGGATCCCCGTATGCTTCAGTTCAACAAGGAAGGATATCTGAACGGAAATACACCGTTTTCGGCTCTGACAGCCTTTTCTGCACTTCTGACGGCTATCGTATACAAAAAGAAGTATATCTGTTTATCCAATGAAGAGAATACAGACGAAAGTACTGTCAGTAAGCTCTACAGTAAGACACTGACGTTTGAGTCTGATTTTGAAGAATATACAAAGAAGTATCTGACCGATAAGGTATATTACTTCTCGCTGTTAAGACCGCTGCTGGAGCTGCAGATCACCGGTATCTTTGCCGGTCTGCCGAAGTATCACCGTGTCTTCCGCAGCTGCGGTGTCGGGCAGAAGGAAGGCGTATGGTGCGGTCATTGTGCGAGATGTCTGCTTGTGGCGGTCATGCTCAGCGGCTATCTCAGCAACGAACAGATCACGGAGATCTTCGGAAGGGATATCCTGAATGACATGGATATGCTGGAACTGTTTGCGCAGCTGACAGGCATGCGGAATGGCGATCCCTGCACATGCACGGGTACCAGGGAAGAAGTGAATCTGGCCATAGCCATGTATCTGCGGCGGGCGGAGACAGAGGATCTGCCGGTACCGGCACTGTATCAGGCATACAGGGAAACACCGTATTATACATATTACAGGGACAGAAGACCCGATCTGCACAGATACAGCCCGCAGAACAATGTGCCGGCTGTTTATGAAACGATCGTAAAGAAGAGAATACAGGAGCTATAACATGAAACAGTGGCTTGAAGAATTTGAGGGCAGAAAGATCCTGATCTGGGGATTCGGTCTGGAAGGACGCAGTACGTACAGGTTTATCCGCAGGCTTCTTCCCGAACAGGAAGTGACGATCGCAGAAAGCCGTAAGCGCGGAAGCGAAGGTCTGCAGAAACTGAAGGATGAGTGTACGCATGTACAGGTGATCTTTGAAGACGAGATCATTCCGGAAAACTATGATGTGATCATGAAATCGCCAGGTATCGTTCTGCCGGAGGGTTTCCCGCTCTCAAACGTGAGCGGTCAGGCCCCGCTGTTTCTGAAGCACTACCGCAGACAGACCGTCGGCATTACCGGAACCAAGGGCAAAAGCACGACAACATCTCTGATGCAGGCGGTACTCTCGCAGAAGTATCCTGCGCATCTCGTCGGCAATATCGGCTATCCGTGCTTTGATGTGATCGAAGACATGGAGAACGGAGACATGGCGGCTTTTGAGATCTCCTGTCATCAGCTGGAATACTCATCGTATTCACCGTATATCGCTGTATATCTGAACCTGTTTGAGGAACATCTTGATCATTACGGAAGCTTTGCGAAATACGGACAGGCAAAGGACCAGATCTTCCTGCATCAGGAAGACGGCGATCTGCTGGTGATCGGAGAAGCTATTGCCGAAAGAGCTGCCGGACATGCCAATACAGTCATCCTGGGCAGGGAAGTACGGGCAAAAGGCCGCACACTCTATGACGGTGACCGTATTCTGGAGATCAATGACTGTGCCCTGATCGGTGATCACAATTATATGAACATGGCGGCGGTATATCACATTGCCGGTGTGCTTGGTATCAGTGATGAAGAGTTTCTGAGGGCAGTCGGGGAGTTCAGACCTCTGCATCACCGTCTTGAAGATATCGGTGAAAAAGACGGCATCCGCTTTGTGAATGATTCGATCAGTACGATCGGACCTTCCTGTATACAGGCCCTGAAAGCACTGCCGGAGACGGGATCGGTGCTGATCGGCGGGATGGACCGCGGCATCGACTACAGTGATCTCGAAGAATATCTGCTGACAAGAAGAGACCTGGAAGTGATCTTCATGTATGCCACCGGCAGAAGAGTGCTGGATGAACTGAAGGCCAAAACCGATATATCGGGGTATCATTTCCGCTGTGCCGAAGATCTGCAGGAAGCGGTAAAGCTTGCCAAACAGGTCACACCGAAGGGAAAGATCTGTCTGCTGTCACCGGCAGCCAGTTCCTATGATCACTTCAAAAACTTTGAAGAACGCGGTGAGATCTTCGGAAAACTGGCTCTGGGATCATGAGCAGGAATATCGTTGACATCAGAGAACTCGACCTGACCGGTCTTGAACAGCTGCCGAAGCTGACTGCCGGTCTTTTTCGCTTTGCCGGTCTGCAGGATGAACAGATCCGGGAACTGCTTTACGGCAGGGAGGAGCTTGCGACAAGTACGGATGCCTGTGTGCAGGCAGCGGCAGAGCGCATACGGCAGGCGGCAGAGCGCAGAGAGAAAGTGTTTATCGGCGGTGATTATGACGCTGACGGTATCTGTGCAACAGCGATCATGAAGGATACACTGGACCGCATGCATATTACAAACGGATATTACATTCCCGACAGACTGAAGGAAGGCTATGGCATCAATACCGCCACCGTGGAACTGGCACACCGTAAAGGTTATCAGCTGATCATTACCGTAGATAACGGTGTAAAGGCATTTGATGCCCTGCAGCGGGCGAAAGATCTTGGTATGGATGTGATCCTGACTGACCACCACCGGATGGATACAGTACCGGCAGCGGATATTCTCGTGCATCCCGACGTGATGTCGGAAGCGTATGAGACCCTGTCCGGGGCAGGTGTAGCCCTG
>CADBMY010000008.1 GCA_902795905.1 uncultured Erysipelotrichaceae bacterium | reverse complement strand
GCGATGGTTCCTTAGCCAAGTGGTAAGGCAGCAGACTGCAACTCTGCGAGCGCCGGTTCGATCCCGGCAGGAACCTCCACTTTTTATTAGGGGGCCATGGCGGAATAGGCAGACGCAACGGACTTAAAATCCGTTGGTGGTAACACCGTGTGGGTTCAAGTCCCACTGGCCCCACCAACCTGATATCTTCCCGCATACGCGGGTTTTTATTTTTCCTGACAGGTATACTGATATAATGGAACAGATGGAAAATACACAGGTAAAAAACAATCTGATCATGAATACAGCAGGGATGATCATCTACAATCTGGCTGTATGGTTTTTCGGCTTTCTGATCATCCGCATGCTGGGAGAAACAGCCAGCGGGCATTATGCGATCGTCAGCAGCGTTGGAAATACGATCTACGCGATATCTCTGTGGGGTATGCGTACATATATCGTCAGTGATACGGAAGACCGCTACAAGCCGGGCGAATATGTCGGCGCCAGGGTCCTGGAGATCGTTATCTCTCTGGCCGTGCTTGGTGTGTATATCCTGTTCAGCAGTCATGAAGCATTAACCGTAAAGGCATTATGCGCATATACGGTATTTAAGGCTGCCGAAGCCATGATCGAGGTATTGGACTGTCTGTGTCAGAGAAAGATGGTGATGGCTGTAAATGCCAGATCCATGATCATCCGCGGTATTGCCTATATCGTTTTCTTCCTGCTGGTACTGAAGCTGAAGGGCAGTATGGCAGCCGGCTTCTGGGTGCTGACAGTGATCTCAGTGCTGATGTTTTTCTTCTATAATCTGCCGAGAGTCAGGAAGATCGTACAGGAAGAAAGACTCTTTGTCTTTGACAGCAATCTGAAACAGATCATCAGTGCCTGTATGCCGATCATGGTATTTGAACTGTTGTCATCGCTGATCGTGGCAATACCGAGACTGGTATACGGCAGGTATGGGGATCTGGCAGATCTTGGTATTTACAATACGATCTACACGATGGTCGTTTTCCTGCAGCTGGCCATCAATATACTGATCTTTACACTGTCTCCGTACATGGCCAAAGCTTGGCATGACGGCGACCGCAAAGCATATCACAGATACATGTTCCTGCTGTTCGGCGGTGCTCTCGGGCTTGGTGCTGCGGCGGAGATCCTGGTGTTTCTGATCGGAAGACCGGTCATGTCGCTTGTCTACGGGCAGGCAGCCGGCATGCATTACGATTATCTGTATACAGGTATTATCTGCGGGGTGACGCTTACATTTACCTGGATCGCTGTCCAGATCTTTGTGATCCGGGGATTCCGGTATGCGCATCTTCTTTGTGCTGTCATATCGACAGCTGTATGCTTCGTGCTGTCAGCACTGATGATCAGCGGCAGCAGCTGTGAAATGATCTCGTATGTTCTGATCCTGGCAAATCTCAGCTTTCTGCTTGCGGCAGGCGCTGTCTTCATATTTGCCGGAAAGAAGGCAGGCATATGATCAGGCGTGCTGCATCGATCCATGGCTTATATGCGGAAACGATCCCGGGACAGAAGCGGTATGCCTGTGCAGTCACGGACAGCAGTGATCTCTATGATCTTACGGAATGGCGCGAGCACGGCGGTTATCAGGGATCAGTACTGATCTTTTATGATCTGCAGACCGGTGCGGTTTATCAGCCGCTTGAGAAGAAACGGGATGTGATCTGCGGAAGACCTGTCTTTGCGGACAGAGCCTTCTTTTTCCTGAGGGCGGATGATCAGGCGCATACGGTAACGCTTTACAGATATCTGCCGGAGACGGAACCGGAAGTAATCACGGTGCTGCCGATGGCGGAAGTCGATCTCTACAATCTGCGGCTGATCGGTGAGCACGTACATATCGTCAGTGAGAACAGACGCTTTGTGTGTTACTGGCCGGAACGGATGTCTTTTGAAAAAGACAGTCATGAGACGGCTGTACTGATCACGGAGGATAAAGTATATCTTGAAGCCTGGGTCGAAGAGGGCTGGGATGAAGAGAGGCACTGTGCTTCTGATGATTACAGGTATTACCATAAAACAGTTGTCAGAGACAGTGACGGAAGGGTGCTGAAGGAAGAGAACGGGGCTCTGTTTCAGACTCCGGAGGGTGACTGGTGGATCCTCTGAGACAGCGATAAACAGATTTGATTATTCATCTGTGTAAAGATTATAATGGGAACATGAACACTACAGAAACACTTCTAAACGCTGTTAAAATCATACAGTTAAACAGACATTGTGATGAAAGAGGTTTCTTCACTGAGATCTACAACCAGAACAGTATCGATGCTCTGGACATATCCTTCCGTCCGGTACAGGATAACTGTTCCCGCAGTACAAAGAAAGGAACTGTGCGGGGACTGCATTTTCAGAAAGAACCGTATGCACAGGCAAAGCTGATCCGCTGTACCAGAGGAGAGATCTATGATATCGCTGTTGATGTAAGGAAGGGCAGTCCTACCTTTGGCAAGGCAGCGGTCGTACACCTGTTTGAGGATGATGACAAACTCGTCTATATACCCAAAGGCTTCGCACACGGTGTACTGATCATGCGTGATCAGAGTGAGTATAACTACAAGGTTGATAACGTATATAACGGTCAGAAGGAGAATAACGGCGGACTGAGCATATTCTATGACCGTAACGAACTGGATATCTATGGCATGCTGGGGAATGATGATGTGATCCTTTCCGAACATGACCGCAATGAAGTCTCTCCGGTTCTTGCCGAACTGGACACCAATTTTATCTTTGAGGAGTAACTATGACAGAAAGACCGATCCATACATTTATTGTTTTGGCTTACAAGGAATCACCGTATCTTGAGAATGCGATCCTTTCCTGCCTGCATCAGGAATATCCCAGTGAAGTGATCATCGGCACATCCACCGATAATGAGTATATTCGTTCGCTGGCTGCCAAATATGGTCTGGATGTCGTTGTCAATCCGGTCAAGAACGGCGGCAACATTGGTGATTTTGATTTTGCCTGGAGTCACGGCAACAATAAACTTGTGACGATCGCCCATCAGGATGACCAGTATGATCCTTCCTTCAGCAGAAGGGCAGTTGAGATGTACCGTGAACATCCGGATTCCATGATCATCTTTACGGATTATTATGAGATCCGTGAGAATGAGCGTGTATATTCCAACAAGGTGCTGAAGACCAAGAGAGCACTGCTTCTGCCGATGAAGGCTGCAGGTTCTACGTCTTCTTCTCTGATCCGCAAGAGCGCTCTCTGCTTTGGCAATGCGATCTGCTGTCCGGCCGTTACATTTGTACCTGAGAACATTCCGTTTGACCGTATCTTCCGTCAGAATGAATTCCTCGGTGAGGGAGACTGGTACGGCTGGTACAAGCTCAGCAATGTTCCCGGACGTTCATTTACCTACATCCCGGAAGCCCTGATGGGACACCGTGTACATGAGGATTCCCATACATCCAGAGAGATCAAGGATCATACACGTACTGAACAGGAATACCGTATGCTGAAGAAGTTCTGGCCGGCACCGAT
>CADBMY010000007.1 GCA_902795905.1 uncultured Erysipelotrichaceae bacterium | reverse complement strand
CGGCAAGATGGACCGGGATGCGATCGAGGATGTGATGGTCAGCTTTACGCGCCGGGAACTGGATGTGCTGGTATGCACAACGATCATCGAGAACGGTATCGACATACCCAACGCGAATACGATCATTATTGATAATGCACAGGACTTCGGTCTTGCCCAGATCTATCAGATCAAGGGCAGAGTCGGCCGCAGTGACAGAGTTGCCTATGCCTACCTGCTGGTACCCCCGCGCAAACAGCTGAACGAAACAGCCCAGAAACGTCTGCAGGCAGTCAAGGAATTCGCAAGACTCGGCAGCGGATACAAGATCGCCATGAGAGACCTGACGATCCGCGGTGCAGGAGATCTGCTCGGCGCTGACCAGTCCGGCTTTATCGATACTGTAGGCATTGATATGTACATCGAGATGCTGGAAGAGGCGATTGCCCGGGAAAAGGGCGAGACCGTACAGAAGAAGGAACTGCCGAAACATGTGCTGACCGAAGAGTCCGGATATATTCCGGAGAACTTCGCTCCGGATGACTTCGACAAGATCAGTATGTACCAGCAGATCGATCTGATCACCGATAAGCAGGAACTTGAGGATTACCGTGAACAGGTCAGTGACCAGTACGGCAGACTGCCGAAGGAAGTACGTTCCCTGTTTGACAAGAAAGAACTGGATATTCTGGCATCGGCGCCGGAGATCAAGACATTCCGGCAGGTAAACGGCAGGAACGAACTTACCTTCTCGGAGGAATTCAGCAGTCATGTGGATGGTGTTAAATTGTTTGAACTGTTTGCGGGCATCTCCAGAGATATCCGTCTGCAGTATAAGAACCAGTGTATTACCGCATATCTGCCCAAGCAGAAGAACAGTCTCGGGGTGGTCATAGAGATGATCTCACGGGCGAAGGAGGCATTAAAAGATGAGGATCGATAAATACCTGAAGGCATCGCATATCCTGAAGCGCAGAACGATCTCCAGGGAACTGGCAGAGAATGAACGTGTGGAGATCAACGGCAGAGTAGTCAAGCCTGCACACGCTGTCAATGCAGGGGATGAAGTCAAGGTGACCTTCGGCAACAGATACCTGAAGATCAGAGTATTGTCTACGGAAGAAGTAAAGAAGAAGAAAGATGCCGTGACGATGTATGAGGTCATTGACGAAGGATTCCTTGAACCAAGAACAGAATAATGTTATATAAATAATGCCGGGAGACAGGAATGACAGAAGTAAAGAAACAGACAAAAACTGTATCTTCGAAGAAGAGAAGAAGAAAAAGAAGGAAGATGACACCGATCCTGAAACTGATCTGTATCATCATGATCCTGCTTTCCTGCTTTATGTTGTACAACGTAGGCAAAGAGGTATATACGACAGCGACGCTGCGGATGGAGATCGCGGATGCCGAAGCACGGTACCAACAGATCCTGGACGAGAGCGCATATCTGACCAGCGAGAAGGCAAAGCTGGAAGACCCCAACTACGTACAGAGTTATGCCAGAGGTAACTACATGTTATCCAAGGAAGGCGAGCAGATCTTCTATCTGCCGGAGAAAGAAAAATAATATACCGGTGCTTGACATCGGTATATTTATTTGAGAGGGAATGTTATGGCAAAAGACTTTACAAAAGGCAATCCGATGAAGGTGATCTTTACCTTTGCGGTACCGATGCTGATCGGCAATATCTTTCAGCAGCTGTATTCAACAGTCGACTCGATCATTGTCGGTAACTTTGAAGGAAAAAACGCACTGGCGGCGATCAGCGGCAGTGCGAGTGTGCAGTTTCTGATCCTGGCGATCGCATTCGGCTTTACTGCCGGTATGTCCGTCGTCATCTCGCAGGTATACGGAGCCAGGGACTATAAGAAACTCAAGCGTGTCATGTCGACAGGCATCCTGTTCATCATCGGACTTTCCGTGGTGCTCGGGGTCACCGGTATCGTGATCGCGGGACCTCTGCTGAGGCTGCTTGGAACTCCGGCAGAGATCATGAACAATGCTCAGCTGTATCTGCGGATCATGTTTATCGGTATGCCGGCTGCGTTCCTCTATAACTATTTCGCATCGATCCTGAGAGCGATCGGAGACAGCAGATCACCGCTGTACTTCCTGATCATTTCCTCGCTGACGAATATCGTGCTGGACTATGCGTTCGTGGCCTTCCTTGGCTGGGGCGTCATGGGTGTGGCGGTTGCGACGGTCATGTCGCAGATCCTCAGTGATGTCCTGTGCTTTGTCTATATCAACCGCAAGGTCGATGTCTATAAGCTGAAACGTGAAGAGTATGTCTTTGACAGAGATATTCTGCGGGCGATCGTCAACTACGGTCTGCCGGCAGCGATCCAGCAGTCGATCGTCTCCGTAAGCATGCTGTTTGTACAGAGCTTCGTCAACTTCTTCGGTGCTGACATGATGGCTGCCTTCGGTGTTTCCAATCGTATTGAGGGCTTTGTGACAATGCCGATGATGAACCTGGCGATGGCCTTATCGACCTTTGCCGGACAGAATATCGGGGCAGGCAGAGAGAAGCGTGCGATCAGCGGTATTCGTGCCACAATGATCATGCAGGCTGTCTTCTGCGGCGTCATGGCCTTTGTGCTGCCGGCAGCTTCGGTCAGTCTGATCGATCTGTTCGGTCTGGCGGATGATCCGAGCGTTATTCAGCTGGGTACGATGGGTATCAGCTTTGCGGCTAAGTTCTACATCCTGTTCGCGCTGTTCCAGACCCTGAACCAGTTCCACAGAGGTGTAGGCGATACGAAGTTCTCCCTGGTTGCCAGTATCTTCATGATCATGGTGCGTATCCCGATGACCTACGTGCTTGTACATATCGTTCAGCTCGGGGAGATCTCGGTCTGGATGGGTATGGTCAGCGGCTGGATGGCTTCCCTGCTGATCAACACACTGCGTTTCCTGTCCGGAAAGTGGAGAGGCAAGGCTTACGTTCAGCTTGAGAATGCCGAAGAGTAGTCTACTGCTTCGGTGAGAAGGACCTGATGACGACAGGATCCAGATCCCAGATCATCAGTTCATGCAGGTGTATGCGCTGTCCGGGAAGCTGCAGACGCAGTTCCTCGATGGCATCTTCGGCCTGGGTGACTTCTGCCGGCATCTCTGATACGTAATACGTCTCGCCGGCATAGGTGACAGGTGTAAAACCATGGTGGATAAAACTGGTGTCGGTAAGCTCTGCGATCTTTACCATCTCGGCAGGCTTATCCGTATATGCTGTCTCAATAACTGAGAATTTAACGATTTTCTTGTTCATATCAAACCTCCTGTCATGATACTAACAGATTCCCGAATTTGTGAGTCCCAAATCAGTCTCAAATTTCATTGTGGAAAACTGTGGTATACTGGGGAAGAAGGGAGGATATCTGATGATCTGCAGAAAATGCGGGAACAGTATTCCCGAGAGTGCAAATAAGTGTCCGTACTGCAATGCCAGAACCATTAACGGATGGAAGAACGAAGGTAAGAAACTGATCTCTCCGATTACGGATATCTTCAAGAAGGAACCGTATTACAAGAAGAAGAAATAAGGATCTCCGCAAAGAGATCCTTTTCTGTATACTGTGTATATGGAAAAAGACATGTATCGTACCGAGTGGACAGGGATCCTGCGGAAGAAACAGATCATCCGTCCGTTTGCGTGCGGAGACAGACACGGGAAGATCTCCCTGTTACAGATCCTGGAAGTGAAGGAGCCGTTTGTGCGTCCGTTCGGGGATGAGCCGGTGACACTGGCAGATGCCGGGTATGCGTGGCTGCAGCTGGCTGTTGAGAATGAGAGGGTCTGGTATACGGTGATGTTTGATCCGCAAGGAAAGCTTGTGCAGATCTATGCGGATATCACAGACGGAAATATCACGGATACGGAAGATCCCCGGTTTACCGATATGTATCTGGATCTTGTCGTATATGAAAAAGAGATCCGGGTGCTGGATGCGGATGAGCTGGAACAGGCATACCGTCAGGGGATGATCAGCGAAGATCAGTACAGGCATGCGCGGAAAGCGGGAGAAGAGCTGCAGGCATATCTGCAGG
>CADBMY010000006.1 GCA_902795905.1 uncultured Erysipelotrichaceae bacterium | reverse complement strand
TATACTCCTGCCGAGTAACATACTTTATCAGTGTTAATACACACAGGCCTCACACTGTATATGCAGGTGAGGCTTTTCTGTGCACCGGTGATCTTCAGAAAGAATAATGAACGTATAAGGAGTAATGATCATGTTCGAGCATGAATCACAGCACCTGGATCTTGTCTGTTCGACAGCCGGAGAGATCGCCATGGCAGGCGGAGATCTGATCATGCCTGGGTCACGGGCAGATTATGACAAGGTGCTCGCAAAGATCAGGGAGAGTAAGGAAAACAGACTGCAGGCGGAACAGAACGCTGAACGTCTGATCCGTCTGGTCAGGACACTGAAACAATAAGAACGAAATATCGCCGGTTCCAACTCCTCATAAGGGCAGGCATAGAGCCGGATGATGGATCATACTGTAACCAATGTTAATTAAAAGAAGAGGTCTGCTTTCATCAGCAGACCTCTGTCAGTCAGTACACCTGCGGCTCGATTCTGTTACTGATTATTTTGTTTTTACGTATTCGTTCAGCGGACGGATGCAGTAGATGTTGTAAGGATACTGATCCGTTGTGACATATCCTGCAGGCGCATCGATCAGCTGCGGAATACGGTTGATAATGTTTGCACAGGTCAGTTCTACGGTTGCCGGCTTGTCGCATTTCAATACGGATTCCGGTTCACCGTAAATGGTCCATTCATTTTTATCGAATTCTTCCGGAGCATATACTTTTCCGACACATTCGGTTTCAAATGTAATTCCTTCTTCTGTTTCAGTCGTGACGACAGCTCTCATGCCGGTCGCATCTCCGGCTTTGATCGTGAAACCGAGCGTATCGGATCTCAGATCGGTTGGCCATGTGGTCGGGATGCATTTCTGTGTCTGCGATGTGATATGCAGGCCGAGTTTGGCGCAGAGCCATCCGTTCTGGTTCCACATGTAGGAAGGAACATACTCACCGCTTTCGACGGCTTTTTTGATTTCTTCGGAGGAGTAGTCATTATAGGCGCCAATCGTCTTATTGAATTCCTCAATGCTGAGGCCTGCACCATGTCCTTCTGCCAGGGCGATGCCGTAGTCTTCGACATTGTACCAGCTGGATCCCTTGATCTTCGTGATTGAGGCCTGTGCGCCCATAAAGTTGGTGACCATGGTTCCCCAGTACAGATCGCAGTATCCGACACCGGTCAGGGTGCATCCTCCTTTTTTCGCCAGTTCATCCAGTTTTCTGGTCAGATCCGGTGAGGAGTTCCAGGGATACAGTGCTTCTTCGCAGGTTGTAATTGCGTTGACGCCGTGCTTTGCGCATGCTGTCAGAATGTCTTCCAGTTCGGCAACCGTGCTTCTTGTAGCAATGATGCATACATCGGGATGATGCTTTTCAAAAAAATCTTCCGCTTCGGATGCAGGGGCGATTCTGATTCCGGTTTCGGGCCAGTCATGCTCAATGATCTCGCATACATCTTTACCGATGATCGCCGGGTTCACATCAAATGCTCCGACTAATTCAGCACCTTTCTCCAATCCGTAGCGCATCAGATACTTGCCCATTTTGCCGCAGCCGTATTCGACGAATGTCACTTTTCTTTCCATAAATTATCTCCTTTCATGATCTTTGTTAATTCTACTGTAAACTTTATAGCAGGTATAAAGTCAAGAGGATTGTCTGTATAATAAAAGCAGATCTTCAGGAGCTGATAAAAATGGATAAATATTTGAAAATCGGTGAATTTGCCGAACTTGGTCACGTCAGTACGCAGGCCCTCCGACTTTATGCAAACAGCCATCTTCTTGAGCCCGAATATCTTGATCCAGAGACCGGATACCGATATTACCGAATGGAACAGTGTGCGGTGCTGGATCTGATCAACGCACTGAAAAGCTGCCAGATGAAACTTGGTGAGATCAGAGAACTGTTTGATATTACGGATACGGATACCATAGCAGATGCTATCCATGCCCAGGCGGAAAAACTTGATGCTCAGATTTACAGCCTTTCTGTAAGCCGGCATAATCTGGACAGGATCGAAAGGAATCTGAGGCTGCTCAATGCGCTGCCGCCGTTCGGTGTTCCGTATTTTGAATATATGGAGGAAAGAACGATGGATGTTCAGAAAACACCGTTTGATTTCTTTGCCGAAGGAATTTCCGGATATGAGAAGATGATACGTCATATGCAGAACTATATGTATGATTACGATCTTCCGCCGTCATATTTCATCAACATCGGTACCATCATTCCAAAGGAAGACTTCGAACAGCTGCACTTCCGTTCCGATCTTGCGTTTGTCTTTACGGACAGCCTGTATCCCGTAAAGGATTCCTTGAGAGTCCTGCCTCAGGGATTATATATGTCGATCGTTGCGGATCAAGTGGAACAGGAAGAGGAGTACGCAAAGACTCTTCACAGGGAAATCAACCGCAGGGGAATGATCGTCAACGGCGATTATATCTGTGAAGTGCTGTCCCAGTTCCCGTTCCGTGAATCCGGAAAGCTTTATTTCAAGATCCAGGCCGCCGTTAAGCGGAAAAAAGATGTATTCTGACACGCCGCAGTGACACGACTCCTGTCAGGCAGACATCAAGCGTACAGCATAATCCAGGAAAGCCTGACGTATCTGCGGATGAGAAGTCTCAAAGGTGATTGGTGAGGGATCGATACGGATCACGGATACCTTTGTCTCGGTAATATAGATCCTGACATTGTCAAACGGGCACTGTGTCATGAATACAGGGTCATACCCCGGATCGACTTCCGCAAGCCTGCGGATATCTTCGAGATGGTGCTGATACTGTTCTGACGTGTATACAGCCCGCGGGGCACCCTCAACAGCTTCCGTAAAGATCTGTTCTTTCGGATCTCTTACAGGGATGAATTCGGTGAGAGGTTCATCCGGGTGATATCTTACGGCTTCCCATGCCGCATACAGTTGTTCATCACGGAAACTGCAGACAGTCTCCCGGGACATCGTACCAAGAGGCAGGGTATTCCGGAGGATGATCTGCTTTTTTTCTTCAGGGACATGCATACCCGGAAGGATCGCAAACAGGGGAGATGCCTGTGTGATCAGAGAACGGTATTCCTTTTCAAACTGGGTCAGTGCTCTGCTGTCGGTATGATAATGATAGATGCCTTCAGCTTCCATTCCCTGTACATGGGAAGCCCGGATACAGGCAGATCCCGGAATCAGGAAGATCGTATTCACAAACGGGAAGCGTTCATCCTTGCGGCAGAAATACGAAGAGATCATGCCTGAAAGATACAGCGGCAGCCAGCCGGCGATTGCATCGTTCAGTTCGTTCATGTTTCGCTTTACGTAGTGAATGATCGTGATCTTCGTATGATTCTGTATGCATCTCTGCATCAGTGCTCCCCAGAGACGGAAGAACTGCGGATCGCCGCTCAGCCAGCTCATATTCTCGTCGGAATAGAGATACATCTGCGGTACCTGATGTTCAGCCGCATACTTCAGAAAGCGCAGAACAGCACTGCGCAGGCCGGCGGTACCGTAATAGATATCTTTGACTTCAGTTTCCGGCAGTGACGGCATTTCGTGTCCTGCATCATGTGATACCGGTATCTGAGCATTCAGCAGGTACAGCATCTTTTCCGGTGTGATGAGATCGGGCTGATCCTGCTTTTTACTTTCATACAGCCATGTGTAGAATGTCTGTTCGTCGGCTTCGGAGGTCTTCATCAGTTCACACAGTTCCGGGATCCTGCCGGCTCTTTCAAGGCGTTCCCACAGGACTCTGCTGATCCTTCG
>CADBMY010000005.1 GCA_902795905.1 uncultured Erysipelotrichaceae bacterium | reverse complement strand
TACCTGTATCTCCTTCTGTTCTGTATATGTTAACCAATCGTTAACGGTTCGTCAAACCTTGTGAAAGGCATCCAGAAGCTTCTTCGCCTCCTGCTGTCCGGCTTCGTATTCTTCCTGTGTGATGCGTCCTTCCTTCAGCAGCCAGTCTCCGAGATCAAGAGCTGTCGCTTCCCCTTCCATGTTGATATCATCATGTTTCAGCACAGCCACAAACGTACCGAAGAAGATCTTCAGATCCGTGAAGAACGATTCCTTTCCGATATACTCGAGATCATATGCCAGTTTCCTGTCCCAGGAGATGGCATTTCTGCCGCTGATCTGCGCCAGTCCCGTAAGACCCGGCCTGGTCTCTGCACGCCTTCTCTGCTCATCGGTCATGAAGACGATATCACGCACCAGCTGCGGACGCGGTCCCACCAGAGACATATCTCCCTTCAGGATGTTGAACATCTCGGGCAGTTCATCCAGGGATGTACTTCTGAGCTTCGCACCGAAGGAGGTCAGACGCACCTCATCCGGCAGAAGCTTACCGTTTTCATCACGTTCGTCCGTCATCGAACGGAACTTGTACATGCGGAAGATCTTCTCCCCGTAACCGGGACGCGGCTGTGTAAACAGGACCGGTGAGCCCAGTTTCTTCCGCACCAGCAGGGCCGTAATAATATAAACAGGAGAAAGACCGGTGATCACCGCAAGTGAAATGATGATATCCAGCATCCGTTTCACATATTTACGATATATACCTGTCATACTCCTGTTCCTTTCCTACATGAAGCAGCGCTTGATGATCTCAATGATCACATCCTGTTCTTCCGGTGTCATCTTATTGTCACTGGGAAGACAGAGACCTCTGTTGAAGATATCCGTACCGGCATCAATGCTTCTGCCTGTATCCAGGTAGGCATTACTGATGCCTCTGGCAATACCGTCAGCAGTGATAAACGCATGACTGCGGTAGATCGGCTGGGCATGCATGGGCTTCCAGATCGGTCTTCCTTCCGCGTTGTATTTCGCCAGGGTCTCGAGGATCTCGGTCGGGCATGACTTCCCCGCTTCACTAATATACAGTGCGTGCTGATCATCTCTGACCTGTCTGCACATCGCTTCTTCATTGATCAGCATACAGCTGAGCCAGAAATTAGGCACAGATCTTTCGGCATCATACGGATTCATCGTTACCGGCAGATCTTTCAGTCCCTCTTTATATCTTTCGTAGATAGCTCTCTTCTGGGCCAGATGTTCCTCAAGATGCGGGATCTGTCCGCGGATGACACCTGCCACAACATTGGACATCCGGTAGTTATAACCGATCTCCTCGTGCTGATACCACGGTGCATTCTCTCTTGACTGTGTGCTCCACTTTCTGACCTTGTCGGCATCTTCCTTTGAATCTGTCAGGAACATACCTCCGCAGGATCCGGTAATGATCTTATTGCCGTTAAAGGAGATACAGTTGTAATCACCGAGACTGCCGGTCTCCTTCCATTCTCCGTTGAGAAGATATCTGGCACCGAGGCTCTCCGCCGCATCTTCGATGATCACCGCACCGTGTTTCTTACAGATCTCACGGATCTCCTGCATCTTTGCCGGGGTCCCGTACAGATGCGCAAGGACAACGATCTTTGTGTCGGGATAGATCTCAAAGGCCTTTTCCAGTGCTTCCGGAGACATGTTCCAGGTGTCATATTCGGTATCGATGAAGACTGCTTCACCATCTTCATAAGCTACCGGATTCACCGATGCATCAAAGGTCACATCACTGGCAAAAACACGCTTTCCCTGCAGTGTTCCCTGCATGGGTCTCGGCATGCCGTAGAATTTTTCGCCTGCCAGCTTGGTTGCCAGATGCAGAGCCGAAGTACCGCAGCTCAGCCCCACAGCATATTTCATACCGACGTAGGAAGCCATCTGTGCTTCCACTTCATTGATATTCTGACCTGCTGTACTCATCCAGTTGGTCTCATATGCTTCCATCATGTATTTGGCTTCTTCGCCGTGCATTGTCGGTGAGGAAAGCCAGATCTTTTTTTCAAACGGTTTGATTGTCATGATATTTCCTCCGCTCCTGTTATTTATACTTTTCGATCAGTCTGAACAATTCATCACTGATCTCTTTTCCGTCAAGTACTTCAAGATCATTCCAAAGCTGCTCAAGCTCCCTGAAGAACTGATCTGCATCAATATTCATCGGTTCGTTGACAAATACACGGTCATTGGCCGTCTTATATCTCTTCTCGTTGCCGAGACTGATCTCCTCATACATCTTCTCACCGGGACGCAGACCGATAAACTCGATATCGATATCCTCATACGGTCTGTAGCCGGAT
>CADBMY010000004.1 GCA_902795905.1 uncultured Erysipelotrichaceae bacterium | reverse complement strand
GCCGCAAACGCTCTCGACAGCAGTACACGCTGTTTCTGACCGCCGGAAAGGTTGGCACCCTTACCCGTAAGCATATATTCATAGCCTTCATCCAGACCGGAGATAAACTCTTCCGCCTGTGCCGTACTGACCGCTCTGTCCATATCGTCAATGTCTACATCTCTGCCGAAGCGGATATTCTCAGCCAGCGTATCCCTGAACAGGAAGTCATTCTGCATGACGATTCCGAACTTCTTACGCAGCTCTGAAGGTTCAATATTGCGTACATCCTGACCGTTGACATAGACAGCTCCCTTATCCGCATCATAGAAACGCAGTAACAAAGACATGATCGTTGTCTTGCCGGAACCGGTAGCACCGATAATACCCAGTGTCTCTCCCTTCTTCAGCCTGAAGGAGATATGTTCAAGATTATCCTTGACCTTCAGGTAGGAGAAGGAAACATCGTCAAAGGCAATCGAATAGGCTGGATCCCCATCCGGTACACCGGCAGCTTTCCAGTCCTTCTCACTCTCGGAAAGCAGTACGCTCTCCACACGTCCGGCACTGGCAGCACCCATCGAATACATCATGAAGATACGGCTGATCGCCATCATTGAACGGGAGATGATCGTAAAGTATGACATGAAGGCAATGATCTTGCCGGTCTCGGAGATACCGCTGCTGACACGGTACGCACCGACGATCAGCACAGCTGTAAGACCGATATTCAGGAACAGGTTCATTGCCGGGTTGATCACAGCCATCCTGCGGGTAGCCTTGATGCGCATATCACGCAGTTCGGAGTTAACACCCTCATACCGGTTCTTTTCGTATTCCACACGGCTCAGTGCCTTGATCACGCGGATACCCTGGGCATTCTCACGCACGACACCGACCATCCTGTCTTCGGCATCCTGTACACGTCTGAAAAGCGGAATACCCTTGGTAGCACGGTAGTAGACAAGCACACCGATAAACGGCATCGTCGCAAGCAGCACCAGTGAAAGCACCGGCTCCATGAAGAAAGTAATGCAGAGACCTCCGACCATGATGATCGGACCGCGGATACCGATACGCATCATCATACCGAGCATACGGTGGATGTTGTAGGTATCCGTTGTCAGTCGGGTCTCAAGGGAGGGAATCGTATAGGCATCTGTCTTCTCTGCCGAAAGATACAGGGTCTTGTCAAAAAGATCATTGCGCAGGATCTCGATGATATCCCGGGATACCTTGGAGGCATTCCTGTTGGCAAAGATGTTCGTTCCCCAGGCCAGAAGCGCACAGACGATCATGACCACGGTCCAGAGGATGATCCCCTGTACATTGCCGGTCGGTACGATATCATCGATGATCATCGACATGATATACGGAATCAAAAGCTCAAGCAGCGCCGAAGCACCCTTGGCCAGCAGTCCGATATAGATAACATTCAGAAATGGTTTAATATATTTCCACAGTGTCCGCATAGCCCGATTATACCGTATAAGGTTGCTAGGTACAACATTTTGTCTAACATATATACATGTCTGTGCACGCAGAAAAAAGATACCGCATATACGGTATCTTCTGTACTAGTGTTTCTTACCGAATCTTTCGAGCAGACGCTGTGTCGCATCTTCCATCGTGACCGGTTCTTCCTTCTTCGGACGTTCGTTCCGGTTCGGTGCACCCTTGCGGTTCTTCTTTGCGTTCTTCCGGCTTTCCTTCCAGCGGGCATCTCTCTTCTCGATCACATCTGCCGGCAGCAGTGAAAGCTTTACCTGTTCCTTGACCTCATCGATCTCGATAACATAGACATCCACGATATCACCTACGGAGAGTACTTCACTCGGATGTGTGATCCTCTTCTCGGACATCTTCGACACATGTACAAGACCGTCATCGTGAAGACCGATATCGACGAAAGCACCGAAGTCTACGACATTTCTGACCGTACCGGAGAGCTTGTCGCCAACGTGCAGATCCTTAAGCTCAAGGATATCACTGCGCAGTACGGCACCCTCAAACTGATCACGGTAGTCACGCAGAGGCTGTCTGATCGCATCCTCGATGTCCTGCAGCGTATACTTGTCGATACCGAGATCTTTGACCAGCTCTTCCGGGAACTGCGCATCTGCCTGACCGAGTGCGGATACACCGCAGGCTTTCATCAGGGCTCTGGCATGTTCATAGCTCTCGGGATGGATCGAAGTCTGATCCAGCGGTTCATCACCGCCGACGATACGCAGGAAACCTGCACACTGGGTATATGTCTTATCACCGAGCTTCTTGACTTTCTTCAGCTGTTCACGGTTTGTGAAACGTCCGTGCTCATTGCGGTAATTGACGATCTCCTTCGCAGTAGCGCTGTTGAGGCCGGAGATATGTGTCAGCAGTTCGGCAGAAGCTGTATTCAGGTCGGCACCGGTGCGGTTGACGACCTTCATGACCGCTTCGTCCAGTCTCTCATTCAGTGCCTTCTCGGGCAGATCATGCTGGTACTGACCGACACCGATCGACTTGGGATCGATCTTGATCAGTTCTGCCAGCGGATCCAGCAGTCTTCTGCCGATGGATACAGCACTTCTCTCTTCGATCGCCATATCCGGGAATTCGGCTCTGGCGGCTTCCTGGGCTGACCACACCGAGGCACCGGCTTCGGAAACGATCGCGTAGCTGACATCCAGGTGATTGTCTCTGATCACATCCGCAACCAGTCTCTCACTCTCACGGGAGGCTGTACCGTTGCCGATGGCTATGATCTGTACACTGTACTTTCTGAGCAGGCTGACCAGCTTCTGCTTTGCGGCTTCCTGTGCCTTATCACCGTTAAACGGGAAGATCTTATCTACCGTAAGCATCTTGCCTGTTTCATCCAGCACAGCCAGCTTACAGCCGTTTCTGTATCCCGG
>CADBMY010000003.1 GCA_902795905.1 uncultured Erysipelotrichaceae bacterium | reverse complement strand
TTCAGATCGACCAGGATCCAGGAACTTCCTTCGGCACCCTCTCTTGTGCGCACCGGGAAACCATGTTTCTCCGCTTCGTCGATCAGATCATCTGCCAGTGAATTCGCATGCCGGAGATTCCGCGCCGTCACGATCACAAAATAATCGGTAAACGGTGTCACATCCCGCATATCTATATCAACGATGTTTTCTCCCAGTTTGTCAGCCAGCGTCTTTTCGGTAAATTCAAGTAGATCAGACATGTTTTTCCCTTTCCATATACTCCTGTGCTTCCTGATAGACAAGATCACGTCCTGCCTTCAGATTTTTCATTGCCAGTTCAACTTCCCTTGAACAGTCCCAGGACCGTGTAGGTTCTGTTTTATCCGCGATATACAGGATCCTGGACAGTTTGGACTCGCCGTCTCCCAGCGTATGTGTAAATACTGCATTGAGGAACTGCCGGTCATGGATACACAGATCATCCCGGAGTTTGTTTACAGCCGTAAAGCTGTGCCATACATTCGGATGATAATGCATCAGCTCCGGATAATATATACGCATGATCTTCTGCTGTACACCGGCATCGGCATTCTTCGTTATGTCATGAAGCAGACCCGCAAAGTATGCGGTCTTTTCATTTACGCCATGAGCTTTGGCCAGCTTCCTGCAGAGCTCTGCCGTACTGCGGGCATGGGCAGCTCTTGAGGGCTTGCAGAGATGATCCAGGATCTCCTGATAGTAATCGCCGTGATCATTCAAAGCCCTGCGGATACCCCTGGCGGCAGCCCGGAAATTGCCGTTTCTTACTTCCTGCTCACTGTCTTCAGCCAGTGTATATACAGGTATGCCTGCCGGCAGTTCATCGCATACGGAGAGATGCCTGTAGGCTTTCACCGCCAGACTCACCAGAAACATGCGCCGTTTCCGTTCCAGAACCCCTTCTGACTTTACATACAGGTATCCGGTATGGATGTGCTCCTTTTTCATCAATGCCCGTATTGCCTGTATCTCACTGACCGTGACAGGGTCAAAAGAAGCTGTAAATACTGCCGTCTTTCTCATGGCAGGATGATCTTCGGCTCCCTTGCACGGCGGTACAGGACGATCGTATGTCCGATCGTCTGCACGATCTCACTTTCCGTATGCATAGCCAGATCAAAGGCGATCTCATCATGATCCTCACTGACTGTCTTCAGAAACTTGATCTTGACCAGTTCGTGAGCCTCCAGAGCTTCATCCACGGTATTGATCAGATTGTCACTGAGACCGTCCTTGCCGATCTGGAACATCGCTCTCTGATTCTGGGCCAGAGAACGCAGATATCTTTTCTGTTTTCCGCTTAACATCAGAACATTGCCTTTCTAAATGTCACATTGACATTCTCCGGTGCCTTCACCCTGACCATACGGGCATCACCCGATATACATACCCAGCCAAGTCCGTCGATAACGATATCCGTCTTATCTTCGATATGGACTTCCTGTGTGCGGAAAGCGTTCCGCAAAGGTACAGGCACAAACAGTTCACCATAGTGTTTCTCAAACATTTCCTGCCCTTTTTCCGCCTTCGTACGGTGGATCTTCAGGGCATCGCTCATATAGAAGACAACCGATGTCTGCCGGCCTTTCAGCACATACAGCTGCACAAGACCGCCGACCGTGAAGCACTGATCCTCATAGATCTGGTAGATCCTCGGCTTTACCGCTGATGAAGGAATGATCTGCTTTAATGCTTTCTCATCCACATTCAGCAGGATACTCCTGCCGTTTTCCAGTCCCGGCGTATCAATAAAGGTCTGCTCACCGATCTGCAGTCTGTTGAAGGCCAGCGTCGTCCCGGGATAGCGTGAACTGGTCAGTGTCTTACTGCGATTGAGTCTGTTCAGCAGCGTGCTCTTACCGGCATTGGCTCTGCCGATCACGATCAGATCGGTACTGCCGAATGTCTCCTGCAGGATCGTACGCTGCTCTTCCGCCCCTTCCCGGTCGCTTTCCGCCGTCACAAAGATTCCCTTTACCCTGATATTCAATTCTTTCAGACGTCTGTAGATAAAGTGTGAAAGACTTGTGGTACTGACCGTTTCCGGCAGCAGATCTCTCTTTGTGCAGACAAGAAAAATATCCTTTCCCGGCAGTTTCCGGTTCAGACCGGGAATCATACCGGCCTCAAAGTCAAACAGATCCACGACCCACAGCACCGCTCCGGGTGTATTCTCCGCTTCTTTCAGAACCGCATCACTGTCAATACCGGTACGCATC
>CADBMY010000002.1 GCA_902795905.1 uncultured Erysipelotrichaceae bacterium | reverse complement strand
TTCATATTCATAGTCACTGACAGCACGGATACCGCGGATGATGACCCCGGCCCCAAGCTTTCCGGCATAGTCTACGGTCAGACCGGAGCCGATCACGACTTTAACTTTATCTTTATAGGGTTTATCCTTCAGACACTCTTCGATCATTTCCTTGCGTTCTTCTTCCGTGAATGTACACTTCTTGCGCGGATTCTTCATGATCAGAACATCGAGTTCTTCAAACATCTTGGCTGCTCTTTCGATCACATCCAGATGGCCTAAAGTAATGGGATCAAACGTTCCCGGATAACATGCTTTCATTATCTTCCTCCCTGTAGTATGAGATCTTTGTGATCCCGTATAATGCTTCTTTATACTTTCTCATCCCGCTGATGATCTCATCATACTGATCTTCTTTCAGTGATTCGATGACGATCCTTGCGCCGTGAGCCAGCAGATCATTTTCTCTGAGTGCGGTAATGATCTCCGCATTTCTTTCCTTCCTGTACGGCGGATCAAGATAGACAAGATCAAACTTCATTCCTCTTTCCGCCAGGATCGGCAGTGCCTTCATATCACTGACCGGCAGGACAAGGGTCTCCTGCTGTACCTGCAGAGTTTCTATATTTTTCCGTATGACGGCACAGGCAGCTTTGGATTTATCCACGAAGACAGCCATGTCCATGCCCCTGCTGAGAGCTTCCAGTCCGATTGCCCCGCTGCCGGCATAGAGATCGAGTATCGTACCGCCCTGAAAGAATCCGCCCAGGGAAGAGAATACCGCCTCTCTTACCTTGTCCAGCGTAGGTCTGGTGGCATCCCCTGCCAGCGTTTCCAGTCTGCGCGAAGAAAACCGTCCGGCTACGATCCTCATTGGATCTCCCCGGTACGGATGCGGGCAACGATCGCCTGTGCAATACCTACTGCCGCCATGACCGCAAATGTGGAACTGCCGCCTGCAGAGATCATCAGCAGCGGAACACCGGTCAGCGGGATCATTGCCGTAACACCGCCGATATTAAAGAAGATATGAACAACGAAGTACGACGCAACGCCGATCAGAATGATCTTAGCCTTCTCGTTGGTGATCCTGCGGGCATAGCGGATCAGTCTGAAGATGATGATGCAGTACGGAATAAACAGAAGCAGGAACCCGAAGAAACCGAGTTCTTCAACAACGATCGACAGAATAAAGTCGGTATTGGCAGCCGGGAAACGCGTATATTTACGCACTGAATTACCATAGCCAAGACCGAACCAGCCGCCGCTGGCAAACGATATCAGTCCGTTAACAAGCTGATATCCGGTATTGAACTGATCGACAAAAGGATTGATCGACGAAAGGAAGCGGTTGATCTGATAATCCTGCAGCGGCAGATGGTTGATCAGATTCTCACCAAGCGGTGAAAGAATGAAGATAACGCCGACCACACCGGCAAGAAACAGCCATGCCGTATAATCCTGAAACTTCTTCAGCTGCGGATGTGAAGGCACCTGTACGCAGATGAACGCGATCATCATGATGACAGCCATCGAACCCAGGTCACCCTGCAGTACGAGAATGATAAACATGTAGGCGCCGACAAAGATCAGCGGTCTTTTCCAGATCTCGCTGCTGCTTTTAAAGACTCTCTTGACATCGCCGCAGTATGCCGCCACGATCAGGATCGTCATGACCTTGGCAAACTCCGAAGGCTGGATCGAGACATCGACACCGGGCACCGGCAGACGGATCCAGGCTCTGGCACCGCCGACAGCCGGGAAGAACAGACACATGACCAACAGCAGACCGATCCCGAGAGCCCAGCTGGCAAACGATGAACTGCGCAGGAAGGATATGTCAAAATGCCTTGAAAGGAATGACATCGCATAGAAACCTGCACTCAGGAAGATCACCTGCTTGGCGATCGTAAAAGGCAGATATGACTGGTTATTTACCGCCAGACCCATGGAGGCGCTGCCGATCATTAAAAGACCGTATACAGACAGCCAGATCATACTGTAATGGATCCAGGGATCGGAACCGTATACCATGAAGAGGATCCTGCGCAGCTGTGAAGGATTACCGCCGGCAGTCTTTTCAGCAGTTTTATTACGTAATGAAGTCATCGTCTTGATTGTAGCATACAAACAGCCGAAAATTCTTAAAGCGTCTTTACTTTTACTATGATTTCTCATAGAATAAGGCAGAGGTAAGTTATGCTTATAAACAATGATACGATCATCAAGGATACAGATCCGATCATTCGGGAAAAGTCTTTACCTGTTCCCCTGCCTTTAAGCGAGGAAGATAAGACGATCCTGCGTGAACTTTATCAGTATGTCGAAGATTCCACCGATCCCGAAAAGGCCGAAGCGCAGAACCTGCGTCCCGCTGTCGGTATCAGTGCAATACAGGTCGGTATCAAAAAGCAGCTGACAGCCGTTATTGTTAAAGAGCGTCAGGATGACGATACGGTCATTGCTTACCGTTATATGCTTGCGAACCCGAAGATCATCTCTTCGTCCGTACAGAAGGCCTATCTGGAAAGCGGTGAAGGATGCCTGTCTGTCGAAAATGAACATGAAGGATATGTAGTTCGCAGTGCGAGGGTCACGGTCAAGGGATATGATCTGCTGACAGATCAGGAGATCACGATCAGAGCCCGGGGATATCTGGCGATCGTTCTCCAGCATGAACTGGAGCACTTTAAGGGTATCCTGTTCTATGATCATATCGATCCTGAAAACCCGTATCCGGAGATACCCGAAGCCGTTGTAATTTAACAAACATACGCCGATGTGCGTATGTTATAATTATTTCGACAGTAACACACAAGAGAGGATAATTACCATGAAAGAAACGATGTCACCTGCCTCAACAGGCCGATCGCTTCATCGTTCTCGTTTTGCCGATATGAACTTCGAAAAGAATTCGATCAACCGGCGCACTGACACTCTCGTCTATGCCCTTGGCGGACTTGGAGAGATCGGCAAAAACATGTACTGTTTCGAGCACGATGATGAGATCATCATTGTCGACTGTGGTGTTCTGTTCCCCGAGGATGACTTACTGGGGATTGATTACGTCATTCCCGAGTTTTCATACCTAATTAAAAATCAGGCTAAGATCAAAGCGCTTATTATCACCCATGGTCATGAAGACCACATCGGTGCGATACCTTTCTTCCTGAAAGCTGTCCGCATCAAACAGATCTATGCTCCGCGTTTTGCCAAAGCTCTGATCGAGAGGAAACTCGAAGAACACCACCTATCCCGTGCCTGCAAGATCGTCGAGATCGACAGTGAAAGCAGGATCAATACGGAACACTTTACCGTGGGCTTCTTTAATACGGTCCACTCGATTCCGGATTCCCTCGGTGTCCTGATCAATACACCCAACGGCAGGATCATCGAGACCGGCGACTTCCGCTTTGACATGACCCCGATCGGTGTCAACAGCGATTACCAGAAGCTTGCATATCTTGGCCAGATCGGTATCACTCTGCTGATGAGCGACTCCACCAACTCCGGTGTCGAAGGCTCTTCGATCTCTGAGAAGAAAGTAGCCAGAGCAATCCTTGATCAGATGCGCAAAACACCCGGCCGACTGCTGGTTTCCACGTTTGCGTCAAACGTTCTGCGTCTGAATCAGATCCTTGAAGCTGCAGTAACATGCAACCGCAAGGTAGCTGTCTTCGGCAGATCGATGGAGAACGTCGTAGAGATCGGCAGAAGACTCGGTGTCATCAGGATCCCCGATGACAGTTTTATCACCGGCAATGAACTGAATACCCTGCCGGCCAACCGTATATGCATCGTCTGTACGGGCAGCCAGGGAGAACCTATGGCCGCATTGAGCAGAATTGCCAACGGTAC
>CADBMY010000001.1 GCA_902795905.1 uncultured Erysipelotrichaceae bacterium | reverse complement strand
TGCGGCACCAGTACATTGCCTTTCAGGGCACTGCGGACATTGTCACGGATCAGATACTCGAGCTGTGTCTCCTTGGATATTCTGACCTCCCATTTGGAGGGATGTACATTGACATCCAGCAGCTGCGGATCCATCGTCACATGCAGGACTGCCACGGGATTTCTTCCCTTGACGATAAAGTCCTCATAGCCATCCTGGATCGCCTTATACAGCCTGTATGTGCGCACCATACGTCCGTTGAGGAATACATGCATGAAACTGCGGGAGGCTCTGGTAACTAACGGTTTGACCAGGTATCCGGTCACTTTATAATCGTAGTCTTCAAACGATACAGGGATCGCGTTCTCGGCCGCTTCTCTGCCCCATGCCTGCCAGATCACTTCCAGGAGATCTCCCTGCCCGGTCGTACGGAACGATTCCCTGCCGGAGGAGATAAACGTAAACGAGATGTCGGGTCTTGCCATCGCAAAGCGTACGATCACATCCTGGATCAGGGAGTTCTCATAAGAACCGCTCTTCATGTGCTTAAGACGTGCAGGTGTGCGGTAGAAGAGTCCTTCGACGGTGATCTCCGTACCTCTGTTGCAGGGATAATTGCTTACGGAAACGATGTCTCCGTAGCTGATCTTTACTTCTGTGGCATCATTGCCGTCACTTGTACGCAGGGTCACCTTGGCTACCGATGCGATCGAGGGCAGTGCCTCACCGCGGAAGCCCAGTGTGTGTATGTTAAAGAGATCCCGCTGTGTGCGGATCTTGCTTGTCGCATGTCTTTTCATGCACAGTACAGCATCTTCGCTGTCCATGCCGCAGCCGTCATCACTGACCGTGATCTTCTCAAGACCGCCGTCTTCGACGCTGACCGTGATCCGCAAAGCCCCGGCATCGATGGCATTCTCCACCAGTTCCTTGACGACTCCCTGCGGTCTTTCAACGACTTCTCCGGCCGCAATCATATTCGCTGTCTGTGCATCCAATTGTCTGATTCTTCCCATAGATTTTACCTGTGTTTAATTATAGCACGCTGTGCCTCAGATATAGCGGGTATAGAAAAAGACGGCAGTGCCGTCTTCAGTTCTCAGTTCAGCCCAGCATGGCCGCAAGCTTTGCGAGTGTATCCGGGATTGCGATCTGCTGCGGGCATACTGCCTCACAGCTGTGACAGCTGATACAGGCAGAAGGTTTCTCCTCCTCCGGCATTGCCGATAAGCGCATCGGTACGATAAAGCCTCCGCCCGTGAACTTCTGTTCGTTGTACATAGCCAGAAGTTCAGGAATATTCAGATGCATCGGGCAGTGTGTCGTACAGTAGCGGCAGGCAGTGCAGGGCACCGTATCCAGTTTGAGCATCTCATCGGCGATCTCCGCAAGTGCCTGCAGTTCTTCCTCATTCAGTGCTTTTCTTTCTTCAAACGTACGAAGATTCTCTTCAAGCTGTGTCATCGTACTCATACCGGAGAGCACCATCGTCACATTCGGTATTGTCTGCAGGAAGCGGAAGCTCCACTCCGGGATCGTCATCTCCGGACGCAGACTCTTCAGTTTCTTTTCAGCATCTTCCGAGAGGGATGCCAGCTTGCCTCCGCGCAGAGGCTCCATGACCCATACCGGAATATCATATTCTGCACAGATCCCGACCTTTGTCTTAGCATCCTGCAGTTTCCAGTCCAGCCAGTTCAGCTGCAGCTGACAGAACTCCATATGCTCACCATACGCTTCCAGGAAACGCTTCAGCACAGGTACAGCCCCATGACAGGAGAAGCCAAGATGACGGATCCTGCCGTTCTTCTTCTGCTCGAGAAGATAGTCCAGAATACCGTATTTGGGGTCAAGATAATGATCGATATTCATCTCACAGACATTATGGAACAGATAGAAATCAAAGTACTCTGTCTGACACTTCTGCAGCTGTTTCTCGAAGATCTCCTTTACCTTTCCCATATTGGAAAGATCATAGCCGGGAAACTTCGTTGCCAGGTAATAGCTGTCCCGCGGATACTTCCGCATAACTTCGCCGACCGCTGTTTCCGAGTTACCGGCATGGTATCCCCAGGCTGTATCGTAGTAATTGATTCCGGCCTTCATACAGAGATCGATCATCTGCGCATATGTCTCCATGTCGACCTGTTCATCCTTACCGCCAATCACCGGCAGACGCATGTTGCCCATGCCCAGAGCCGATAGTTTTAAACCTCTGAAATCATTTGTATACATGTTCATT